>DAOVGO010000149.1 GCA_030672345.1 Methanosarcinales archaeon
CGCCCTGCCCGCCCGAGCATCTGGTGGAACTCGTGCACAGATAGCCAGTCGATGCCCATCGCAAGCGATTCAAAGATCACCTGCGACGCCGGGAAATCGACGCCTGCGGCAAGGGCGGCTGTTGTCACGACCACCTCGAGCTTGCCTGCGGCAAACGCGGATGTGATGCGCCTTCGTTCCTGCTGCGCCAGACCTGCGTGGTATGCCGCGGCGTGTATCTTGAGGCTTTTTGCGATTTTATGGCATCTCTGGCGTGAGTTGGTAAAGACGATCGTCTGCCCGCGGTACCCCTTTGATGACCGCGTATTCCATTCCTGCCGTGCCAGCCGGTCGATGATCCGTATCTTGTCGCGCCCGCCTGCAAAGAGCAGGTGCAGTTCGATCGGCACAGGTCTCACCCCATACCTGACCAGTCTTCCGGAAGCACCTTTTTCGAAAAGCATCTTTGAGAGGGACGTTGGGTCGCCAACGGTCGCTGACAGGTAGATAAACTGAATCTTCGGGGATATATGCTTCAATCTTGCTATCAAACCGTCTATCCGGTGCCCGCGCTCCTCATCTGCAAGCGTGTGCACCTCGTCGATCACAACCGTCCCGATCCTTCCGAGCCTGCCTGCTTTTCCTGATCTGAGCAGGTAATCCACGCCCTCGTAGGTGCCTGCCCAGATCGTGGTCGATTTCGTCGGTTTCCGGGGTTTTCGCCCTTTTTCGCGCAGTATCCTGCTTGCCCCGACCTGAAGCACCGTTGTGATCCCAAGAGGATTGTATCGCTTTCTGAAGTCCTCTTCCTTCTGGTGCGCAAGCGCAACGAGTGGAACCATGAACAGGAAGTTTCCCCGCCCTTCGAGCAGATTTTTTATGCCTGCAAGCTCCCCGATCAGCGTCTTGCCAGTCGCCGTATCAGAGACGACCAGTTGACCTGTGCCCTCAAGGAGACCGCTCTTGATGGACAGCGACTGAACCGGCAGCAGTTCCTCCAGTCCCAGTCGTTCCGCAAGCATGCTCCTGAACCGCTCCGGAACCGGGAGATCCTGCACCCTCATCGGTGTTGGCTCCTTCTGCCCGGTTGCACCGATCGTGCTGTACAGCGTGAGCTCGGGATCGATCACATCAGGATCGAGCATGCCCCTGATCCGGTCAAGGTCTCCTGTCTTTAGAAGCAGTTTCTCGATCCGATCGAGCGCGGGTTCGCCGAGCCTCATCGGAGCAAGTTCCCTGTGCAGTTCCGTAAGGGCGCAATCCGGGCATATCAGCTCGCCCTGGGACCTGATCGCTCGTTTATCGATCAGACTGAACCGATTCTCGAGCAGGCAGTGCCGGCAGACCGAAACATGTTCGCATGAGAGCTGGTAGCCGCGCAGCATCTCCAGAAACTCGTCTGCCGTCTTCCGATCTCCTGATGCAAGCAGGATCCGATCCGCACTCCTGAGCATCTCGATCGCGTCAGCCGGTTTCTTGAACCGTTTTCCAGACATGAATTTGAACGGACGCATCCCTTTTTCGGTTTTTGCAAGCGTAAGCGTACTACAGGAGAGTGGAGTCTTCTGCAGGTTGCTGATCTGCATAAGCGCGAGCTTTGACCGCTGTGGATTTGCAAGAACAGATATACTCATCGCAGGTACATTTGCAGCAGGATGTGTATTATATTTGCGGGCTTGCGGTGGCTCAAAGGCTTAAATAAATTATCAGGTGTCAACTCCCGGCAAGCACCCTGTTCAGTGTCTCGACCAGTTCCCGAACCTCATAAGGCTTGGCTACGACGCCCCTGAACCCATGGCTCTTAAAGTCAGCCATTATCGGATCGTTCGAATAGCCGCTTGAGACGATTGCCCTGACACTCGGATCGATTTTCAGGAGTTTTTTGATGGCTTCCTTACCTCCCATCCCTCCGGGTATGGTCAGGTCCATGATGACGGCGTCAAACGGCTGTCCCGACTCCATGGCGTCTTTGTACAGCTCGATCGTCTCGGCGCCATCGCCTGCAAGTACCACGGTGTGTCCGAAATGGGCAAGGACCTCGCCGATGAGACCTCTGATATCCTCCTCATCGTCCATCACCAGAATTCTCTTCGCATCGCCGGAATCATCGACATAGGGGTTTTCCCCGTCTTTTTCTTCCACAATCCGCGCTTCCGAAGTGTCGCTCTGGCAGGCAGGCAGATGAATATGAAATGTGGTTCCGTCATCGATCCTGGATTCCACGGCGATGTGTCCGCTGTGCCTCTTGACGATGGAGTATGCGGTTGCAAGCCCAAGACCGCTCCCTTTCGGTTTGGTTGTGAAGAACGGATCAAATATCTTGTGAGTGTGCTCGTCAGGTATCCCGGTCCCGTGATCCTTGATCGATATCCATACATACCTCCCTGGATGGAGTGGCAGGGTAGTGTCCGGTTCGACGACAACATTCTTGCAGTGTACACTGACCGTTCCGCCGTCAGGCATCGCCTGAGTGGCATTGATGACCACGTTGCTGATGACCTGGTTGATCTGTCCCTCATCGACTTCCACATGCCAGAGGTCTTCTGGTATCGAGAACTCGCTCTTGACATTGGATCCTCGCATGGCAAAGTCGGTCGAGTCTCTTATTATCTTTTTGATCGGAACCGGGCTTTTGACCGGCGCTCCGCCCTTTGAGAAGGTGAGCAACTGTTGGGTCAGTTTTTTCGCCTGCAAGGATGCTTTTTCTGACTCGGTCAGTATATCGAGCAGTCTATCTCCGCGATCAGGCGTCATCTTTGCAAGCGAGAGGTTGCCAAGGATTACGGTCAGAAGATTGTTGAAATCGTGCGCGATCCCGCCCGCGAGTATTCCGAGTGATTCCATCTTCTGCGCCTGATAAAACTGCCCTCTGGTGATCTCCAGCTGATCATGGGTGCGTTTCAGTTCCAGGGTCCTCTCCTCTACCCGATGCTCCAGTTCTTCATTGAGCTTCTTGATCTTTTCCTCAGCAGCCTTGCGCTCGGTGATATCGACCCAGTTCGAGAGATAATATCTGGTCGCGCCGTTGTTCGTAACCGGCGTGGAGGTCACCTCGACCCAGAACCGCTCCCTACTCTTCTTCCGGAAAAGCTCCTCAGTCATCTGGGTTCCACTCTTCGCATCCGCGGTTCCACCCGGGTTCCCGTGATTCTGCTGCTCGGTCTCCTTGGTCTCCTCGGTCCACCATGGATATGGCGCTTTGACGCCGATTAATTCGGCAGCGGAAAATCCGGTCAGCTTTTCGAGCGCAGGATTCGCGTACCGTACTGATGAATCCGGGTTGATGACCAGCACCGGGTTTGGGGAATTGGTCAACATGCTCGAATTGAACTGCTCACTTTCCCGTAAAGCCGATTCCGCCTGCCTTCGCTCTGTGATGTCGTGGAAAACCAGAACTACGCCGGTAATGTTTCCCTTGTGGTCCCTGATCGGCGCACCGCTGTCATCGATGGGCAGTTTCAGTCCGTCTCTGGCAATCAGCATCGTATGGTCCGCAAGCGTGACAACAGAACCTTCCCTGAGCACCTTTGCCACCAGACTCTCGATCGGTTTGCCAGTCTCCTCATACACGAGATTAAAAACCTCCTCAAAATGCCTCCCGACAGCATCGCTTTTGCCCCATCCGGTCAGTGCCTCTGCGATCGGGTTTATGAATTTGATGGTGCCTTCAGTGTCAGTTGCGATCACCGCATCGCCGATACTATCGAGTGTTGTTGCGATCCATTCTTCAGCCTCTTTAAGCCGCCGCTCCATCTGGCTCTTGTACAGAGCCATCTCGATGGATGCAAGGAGTTGCTTTGGCTGGAACGGTTTTACGAGGTATGCGTGCGGCTTGGCGGTCAGGGCTTTATCTATCAGTTCAACGTCAGAATACGCGGTTAAAAATATGATCGGGATATCCATTCTCTCTTTTATTTCATAAGAAGCGTCTATGCCGGTTTTACTCCCTTTCAGGACAATGTCCATAAGTATTAGATCCGGTTTGAGCTCGAATGCCTTTGCCACAGCCTCATCTGCGCTGCTTGCACGTCCTACCACCTCATAACCGAGATTGGTAATCGTCATCCTCAGATCTTCGGATACAATAGCTTCATCTTCAACGATTAATATATTAGCCTGTTCCATTTAACCCCCTCCCGATCTATTGTTTTTCCGCCTCAAACTCCATGTTGAGTGTCGTGCCTCCTTCACTGATTATTTTTAGGGTTCCCTGCAACTGATCCTCGACCAGAATTTTCACCAACCTCAACCCCAGTGTTTTGCTCTCATGTATATTGAATCCTTCGGACACTCCGACCTTGCAAAGGCATCTGCTGCCACAAGTAATTTGTAGATAAGTGTAACAGTGGCGCGGGTCCGCCCCGCCACCGGGCAGTCTGAATAGCCTGTTCGTCGCTTTCTTAAAATAGATCGGGCAGACGTTCACAAGAAATCCGAGTAACCCGAAGAGGATCAAGACTGTGATTTTGTATGTGGTTGTGCTGTTGCCATCCGACCCGGAAACCCGTTTCATTATATCACTCCCCAAAAACCCTCACGTCCCTGTAAACTCTCCTTTCCGGCTTTTAAACACCCCTTTCTCTACGTATCTCTTCCAGTCTTATGCTGTGCAGTGCAAACGCAATGTCCCCTGCAACCTCTCCAAGCAGCGGCAACTCTACCTCATCTGCAGCAAGATCAGAAGGGAGTGACCCAGATAACAGCCCGTAGATCGTTTCACCTGCTTCCAGCCTGACTGTGAGAGTTTCCCTGCCATCGCACCACTTTAGCAACGGACAAGCGGCACAGGCGCTAACAGATGACGGATCCCTGATCCTGACAACCTCTGATTGCCCGATCGCCTGTCTGGCACAATCAGGCAGCTCGCCGAGCCTCATGCGCGCCTCTACCTGCGAGAACTCTTCACCCATACCCGACTTTCCGGTGCCAACAAGCCTGCCTGATTCGTCGATGAGCGCGATCCACGCGTGGCAATAACCACGAGCCTCGATGAAACTTTCGCAGATCCTCTGAATCAACATGTTTCGGTCTTTCTCTTCGGTGGTGATCCGGTCGATGTTCCGGATGGTGCACATCACTGCAGCGAGTTGTTCCAGCCTCTTCTCCCGCTGGCTCTTGTACAGCGCCATCTCTATGATGCAGCAGAGTTCTTTGTCGGCAAACGGCTTGACGACGTATCCATAAGGCTCTGTCACCCTTGCCCGCTGCAGTGTGGTGATGTCTGCATAAGCGGTAAGATATACAACCGGAATGTGAAAGGCAGACCGTATCCGATCAGCCGCTTCAACCCCATCCATCTCGCCTTTGAGTACGATATCCATCAGCACCAGATCGGGCAGATCCTCCCCTGCCTTCCTGACCGCATCCTCGCCTGACGACACGATTGAGGAGACTCTATATCCAAATTTTTTCAGAATCATCCGGACATCTTCGGCGACGATTCTTTCATCTTCAACGATCAATATCTCTTTTTTCATCGTTTCAACCCCCAAACGTAACCCGAAATTCGGTTCCATCGGTTCTATCCATCTCGATTGCGCCCTGAAGCTGATCTTCAGCCAGCAGAACAACCAGATGCATACCAAGCGTTCCCACATCCTTGAAATCCGGATGCTGCGGCATACCGATCCCGTCATCGCTGACAACCAGTTCAAATTCGTCTTCGCAGGTCACGCGGAGTGAAACATTGACCTCGCCAGATCTGCCCGCAGGAAAAGCGTGTTTCAATGAATTGGAGACCAGTTCATTGATGATCAATCCGCACGACATGGCAGCGTCAATACCGCACGAAACAGCCTCAACGTTCATCTTCAGCTTGATTCTGCCTGTGCCAACCCCGTAACCGTAAGACCAGAACACGTCATGCAGCAGGGTCTTGATATACTCCTTGAAATTGACGCTTGCCACACCCTTTGACTTGTAAAGCTTCTCATGGACGAGAGACATCGCCCGTATCCGGTTCTGGCACTTTTCAAACATCCCGCGCACCTCTTCGTCCCTGGCATACCCTGATTGAATCTTGAGGAGGCTGGAGATGACCTGCATGTTGTTCTTGACCCGGTGGTGAACCTCGCGCAGAAGCGTCTCTTTCTCTCTGAGCGATGCCGTGAGTTGCTCTTCCGCGCGCCCTCGTTCCGCGATCTCCTTTTTCAGGTCTTCGTTCACCCTTTCCAGTTCTGCGATGCGCTGATCCGTATCCATGCCAGCGTGCATTCCATCGTCCGATCCTGAACGATCCATTCCGCTTCCTCGCCTCATAGTTCCGGTTCTCAGACCCGGATAGGGGTTGTATTTATGGCTTGCCACTGCCCTCCGGCATCTCTGTTCGGATGGTTGATGCAGGCAACCGCACCATACTGGTTTTCCCATGCCAAAGTGCCAGGTAAACCGGTTATGCCGCACATCAATAGGTTTGCTTGTAAAAAAACGTTGCCCTAAATATGGGGCTGTTATAATCCCGATGCAGGCAGGCGTTTCCATGGGGGTCGCGGTCATGAGGTCACACCATGATCTCGATGCCATACACCTGCTCAGGGTTCTCCTTATGCACCTTCCAGAACGCTTCTTCCGCCTCTTCACCGAATCGCTCGATTAACTGCTTTGTTCGGCGGGGCACGGTCTTCGGACCGAGCACAGCACCCGGTCGCTCCGGATCATCGATATAATCGGTCTCCATCATGAACCGGCTCCCTTCGGAAAGCGCGGTCTCGATTGCGCCCTTACCTGCAAGCACACTCGGAAATACGCCCTCGCGCTTAAAAACCTTCACCATCGGCGGCGCATAATGCTTGACCACTTTTTCAGGCGGCAGTCCCGACTTCCTTGCGATTGCAGCAAGATCGGCGATCACTGCCGCGTCCGCAGTCTCGGTGTGCAGTTGCACGGCGCAGCCCGCATCACGCGCCAGTTCCATGCCATGAGCCATGATGCGCCCTGACGCATCCCATATCGAATCAGAGACCTCGTAATGCGGGCGCCCGGTCTTGATGGCGATCGCCTCGTTCTCAATAACAAACCGCTCTGCAGTCTCAAGTCCGCGGATCATCAACTCCTCTGCATGCTTCTGCCCGACCTGATCAGTCAGCCGCGTAATCTCGGCTGGGTGGACCCCAAGCACGGTAAATACGATCACTCCGATGTCGGACCGGTTAATTTCACGCGCAATACCAATCGTCTCCTCAAATACGGGTTTAAATCCGTCCGGCTCTGTTACCTGCACTCCAAGCGTCCAGGACGGCTTTGAGACAAGAATTAGATGCGTGCCGCCGGCGTTTGCAAATTCCTTTGCTGCCACGATCCCCTTCCCCCTGCGATCAAGATGGATGTGATTGTCAGTGATTGGAATCATAACAATCCGAGGTCGCCAAGGGCGTTTACGATGATACTAACGACACGCCTGGAATCTTCCGGACTTTTACAGCCAGTGATGATCATCTTCCCGGATCCAAAGAGCAAAACAACCGATTTTGGGTCTTTAATTCGGTAAACGAGCCCTGGGAATTGTTCAGGTTCGTATTCGATGTTTTCGAATCCGAGACCCATCGTAACAGCATCAAGATTGATTATGCATCCGAGATCGGCTGATGAAACGATGTTGTGCAGGACGAGTTCGGTCTGCCCCTCTGTATTGATCCCGATCTCTTCAAGCTTCTCAAAAATCTTCTTTGCACCGATTTCAACGTCCTTAATCTTTTTTGCACCTGTGCAAACGATTTTCCCGCTCCCGAAAACCAGAACCGCGAGTTTTGGATCGGCAAGCCGATAGATCGCACCGGGAAACCTTTTTTTATTGTAATCCACACCTTCGATCGTTTTCGCGACATATTCGAGATCAATTTTACTTGCTATTGATGTGGACGCAACCACGTTCTCGATCTTGATTGTTTTTATGACATCGTCAACAGACATGTAGCAACCTTCTGGTGTAGCAATCGTTTTCGCAATATTGATATTAATGGTATGAATTGATATATTAACCTTACTGAAAATTCCCCGCGCCTCCCCCGGTGATGGGCTCGCTGCGATTCGAACGCAGGATCCCCGCCATGTCAAGGCGATGTCATAACCAGCTAGACCACGAGCCCATGATCTGATCCATCTGTTGAGTTGCAAAGATATAAATATGTATCTGAACCATTGCCTGCTAACCCTCGCCCGCTACTCTCAGCGACCCCTGCCAGAGAGCCAGATTTATAAACATGGGGGACAATCTAACACAGGGCATAACATGCAATTATTATTAATCCATTCAGATTATATCGAATACGAGACAAAGAAGCGCACCCCTGTCGCAGAAGAGATCGAATCCTCGATGAAAAGCGGCTGCATGGAGGAGGCGTTGACCGCTTTTATCGCTGTAGAGTCTTATGATGAGGAAGATCCGGATGGCACCGTACAGAACGCAGCATCAGAGATCAGAAAGGCAGCAGATCAGGTGAAAACGAACCGCGTGATGCTCTATCCTTATGCACACCTCAGTTCGGAACTGTCAAAGCCGGCTGTCGCGGTCGATGTGCTGAAGAAACTCGAAGAGACGCTCTCTTTCGATTACGAAGTCAAAAGAGCCCCATTCGGCTGGTACAAGGCATTCAAGATCAGTTGCAAAGGGCATCCGCTATCCGAGCTCTCAAGAACGATACGAATCGGAAAAAAGGAAGAAAAAGAGGAAAAAGAGGTCGTATCAGAGGCTCTGAAATCAGAGGAGAGGGCGATTTCGTACTGGCACATACTCACGCCGGATGGGGAGCTTTTACCCGCTGAAACGTTCGATTTTTCAGAACATACCGATTTAAAGAAGTTTGTGGATTATGAAATCTCAAAGAGCCGGGCTGTGGATAGGATTCCGCCGCATGTCGAACTGATGAGGAGACTTGAGCTTGCGGACTACGAACCCGGCTCAGATTCCGGAAATATGCGGTTCTATCCGAAAGGAACCCTGATGAAGAGACTTCTTGAGGATTATGTCATTGATACGGTCGCAAAGCACGGCGCGGTCGAGGTCGAGACCCCGGTCATGTATGACATGAACCATCCGACACTTAAGAAGTACCTTGACCGGTTCCCGGCAAGGCAGTATTCGATAGAATCGGACAAGAGATCGTTCTTCCTGCGATTTGCAGCGTGTTTCGGGCAGTTTTTGATGAACCGTGACATGACCATCTCGCACCGGAATCTGCCCCTGAAGATGGTCGAGATGACCCGATACAGCTTCCGCAGGGAGCAGCATGGTGAACTGGTGGGCTTGAGACGCCTGCGCGCATTCACGATGCCTGATATGCACACGCTGTGCAGCGATATGGATCATGCGATCGCGGAATTCAAGGATCAATATGCGATGTGCATGGCAGTGCTTGCAGATATCGGGCTGGACAATGATTACGAGGTTGCCATCCGGTTTACGCGTGATTTCTACACAGAGAATCAGGAGTTCATCACAGAACTGGTTAAGATAGTTGATAAGCCTGTATTAATCGAATTATGGGACTCTCGCTTCTTTTATTTCGTGATCAAGTTTGAATTTAACTATATCGATGCGATGAACAAGGCAAGTGCGCTTTCAACGGTTCAGATCGATGTTGAGAATGCGGAGCGGTACGACATCGAGTATACCGACAAAAACGGAGATAAACTTCGCCCGACCATCCTCCACTGCTCTCCGAGCGGGGCAATCGAACGGTGCATCTACGCGCTGCTCGAAAAGGCACATCTGATATCGGAGGAGGGCGGCGTGCCAACGCTGCCAACATGGCTCTCTCCGACACAGGTCCGGCTGATACCGGTAGCAGACCGGCACATCGAGTACGCTGAAGGTGTCGCCCACACGATGCGTGATGTCAGGGTCGATATCGACGACCGCGATGAGACCGTTGGAAAGCGAATCCGCGCTGCTGGCAGGGAATGGATTCCGTACGTTGTCGTGATCGGTAATAAAGAGGTTGAGAGCGGAGCTCTGAGCGTGACCATCCGTGCAGAATCCGAAAAAGTGGAAGAGACTGCCCATCAACTGCGTGATAGGGTTGTCTCTGAGATTGCAGGGATGCCATACCGCCAGATCAATCTTCCGGTGATGCTGTCGCGGAGGGCTGTCTTCTTCGGCTGATTGGTATAACATCAGTTTACTATTATATGGATTAGGTACGGGGCTGGTATCTCCCTGATCAAACTAAGCGCGGTGGACAATCTGATGCACCGGATGCAGGAGGATGAAAGCCTCTTCTCGAAAATAGATGGTAAGGAGGTGGACAATGTTGGTTAAACGGCTCATTATAGCAACGATCCTGGGAATACTCTGCGGCATCTTCTGTATGTACGGAACGATCGCCAAGTTCCCGGAATTTGCGGCTGATACACTATTCCTGGCAGGAATCGTGTACAACAGGACGCTGATCGGGATTGTGATAGGGATCGCGGATAACATCGATCTTCATCCGGCACTGCGCGGCGCAGTGATCGGCGTCGTGGTCAGCATGGCGATGGCGATCTTTGATGCCGCGTGGATACTTCTCGGATTCGGGCTGGTGTACGGTGTTCTGATCGATGTCGTGACATCAAAGCTCGAAGATCGGATATAACCAGAAAAGGAGGTGAAATAATGCCAACCTGTAGAGATTGTAAGTTCTACAAGCCGATAGATGATACAGTGGGCGATTGTTTCGGCGTTGAGGTTTCAGGCGACCAAGACGCGAGCAAGTGTCCGGCGAATGCATATCAGCCAAAAGACTGATGATTGCGTAATTTCGGGGGGGTGTTCCCCCGTTTTTATCTTTTATTAGGCGCATAAACTACGAACCCATCAAATCCGTAACCACACAAAGCAAGCAAAAATACGTAGATACGTGGTTCCGGTGCAGGTACACGCTATTCTCAGTGCGATAAACGAGAGAATCGCGGTCTTTCCGTTTCACAGCCGCCTATGTTTCAGCACCGCATCCCCGATCTCGACGCCCAGATCGGCTGCGATCACAGGACATTTCGCAAGCAGCATAAAGAAGATGTTGCCGCCCTCCTCGCTTAGCGATTCGTAGTTTCCCTGCCCCTTGCTGATGATCATGTCAGCCGATCGATACATCTCAATGAATTCGGGATCGCACCGATCCAGAATCGTGCCCGGTGTATCCGCGGTCGTGACGATCTCTGCAAGCGAGTCGATTCCACAGAAGATCGCGTCATCCACCGTCGCATCGTTGATGATCGGCTTCGTCTTGACCGCATACACGATATCAGCATGATCGCTGATCTCTTCGATGAGCACTCGATCAAAAACAACTTCGCCGGCATTGTCTGCGAGGTAAAGAATGTTCTTCGAGTTTTTGAGTGATTCCACAAACTCAGGATAGTCATCGATTGCAAATTCCCTTGCCAATGTATCCTTTATCGTCTTTCTGATATTGACCTGGATATCCGCCCCGAAATCGATGATATTTCCGGCGATCGCAAGTTTTACCGCAGTGAAGAGCCGATCTTCTGATTCATCCACGATATCCTTGAGACACGAATACATCCCCATCGCAACGCCGTTGTATTTTGCTTTCAGATCCCTGTACGGATCATCGCAGCCGGTGATGTCGTGTACTATGGAGTACACGGTCTGCGCAATGGACGGGGGGCTCTTGTTAAGCGGCACGTCCAGTAACTCTCTCATCACCGATTTCAGCACCCTTTCCTGGACTGCCGGGTCGTCAGTCACCATCCTTGCGGCGCTGAGCGACTGTCTCAGAAGGCAGGGGATGCATTCGAGTTTTGACTTCACGACAGTCCCCCCATGATCTTCTTAAGTTTTAAAATCGCCTCTTTCTCACGAGTGCCGCCGCATATCTGAACAATCCGATCATAATGCCCGATCAGATCGAGATATCCCGGATCTCTCTTCAACTGATACCGCGTGGCATGTACAAGCGATTCGATGACCGCACTAAAACCACGGTTCACGCACACAAGCGGTCTATCGCGGACCATCCCCCTGACCGGAGTCAATTCAAAGAGATTTCCTTTCGACTGTTCACATTCAAACAGCAGCCATGCATTCGCGCGTTTCAGGACCGGGCAGTCCATGTTATCAGGATATTCGAACACATCCAAATCGAGATCTCCGAATGTGGACTCCACGTACATGACCGGGTCGTGGATGATGTTTGCGACGATCTCACCCGTTTCAATGACATTTTGCCGCGTGTGTGATCCTGAGAAGAGCCGCACGCAGATCTGATCGCTGATAGGGCTCCTGATGATGCCAATGGGTGCTGCATTTGGGATGCCTGATTCCGATCTCGTCGTTGCGATCACTTCAGAGATTCCGTCGAGGATTCCGAAGTCGCCTGGGTCTACGCTGGTCACGTTCAATGGTTCCTGATCTCCATGCTGACCCAGTCCATGATATTTGCAACATCAGCGCCAGCGTCACCGTTGCCGCGCAGGTACCCGGTCACCGTCTTCAGCACCTGAACCGCGGTCGGGTGCATCATCATGAAGAGATCGACGCCTGCAAGGGCGAGCGCAAGTCCTGTTGAGATCTCCCAGATCGGTCCCCTGTACTCGCGGGGTCCCCAGTCAGAATCCTCCTTGATCGGCGAGGCGACCATCCACGACTCTCTTGCACCCCATGCGTTCGTGGTTCCTGATGACATCGGGAAGTTCAGTTCCGAATCCCCGATGAGTCCTGCGAGCCGGATGCGCTCGATATTTGAGTATGCATAATCAAGACCGTAGCCAAGCGCTGCGGTCGTCGGATCCATCACGATGTCGCTGCGCTCGATATTGCACTGTTTCATCAGCTTGCGGTTGAGTTCCTTCTGCGAATTGATCTCGAGCTGTGTCCACGAAAGGATAGCGTGCCCGTACCTCTTTGCGGCGCCTGCGATGCGCTGGTAGTCCATGTTCAGGTTCGCAGAAGCGATCAGGCACCGTTCGCCCTCGGCAACCTCGGCTGCCCTCTCAAGAACCTCGGGGTCCTTGTCAGGATTTCCCGAGCCCCCGATGATGATCGGGACATCGACTGCCTGCAGCACATCCTCGACCACCTTCGACGCCTCTCGCGCGGGCGTGTCCTTGATTGAGGGGTCTGTGCTGATCAGGTGAACCGTGACCAGATCCGCCCCATAGGTCGAGACCGCTTTCTTCGCCCACTCAGCAGGGCTCTCGAGCACGTCCTCATAGTTCACGCGCACAGCCCGCGCCATGGTGATGGGCATGTCAAAGACGTCGATGGAGACGTGGTTTTGGTGGGGCATCGGCGCGTCAAAGTAGTATGGCAGCGCGTTTTCACCACCGAGCGTCACCGTACTCTTCCGGGTGCCACCATCAGACGAGGTTGCACCAAGCGTCACCTCTTCGATTGTGTGTTTCCATTCAGGGACTGCGTCCACCTCAAACGACGCTGGGATCAACTCCTGCGGAATTGCGGGCAGCGCGGGTGTTATGGGTGCTACCCCTTCGACCGGATAGCCCAATATGCCTGCGATGCCGCCAAGCCGCGTCGCAATCTGCGCAATCTCGTATCCAACCGCTTGCGCCAGTCCCTGATCGACGCCGCCTGCGGCAAGTTCGATCTCGATCTCACCCTCGATCTCGACGTCCTGCAGTTCAAGTACATCCCCGAGCAGCTTGTTGAGTTCGGATAGCGTGATAGTTTTTGACATTATGGCTTTGAATGTGCCTACAGGTTTATTAATAGACATGTTGCGAAACAGCCCCCTACACAAGAATCATGCACTCCACCTTCCCGTACAGCACCCGCAATTCAGCAGAACAACAGAAGGATAATTCCACAACCCACAGGATACCAACATAACTTTGTCATCAAACCCATCTTTTCTGTTGCGAAACTTATCAGAAACTATCCCGAATCGCTTAACGCCTCAGGGTAGCGTGCTCCACGAGGACTCTGAAACCACTGACAATCCGATTCCACGCCTTCGCATCATCGGTTAATTCTTTCCCTTTCGGCTTCTTCTTCGGCATTATGACGAGTGTATCGGGATAATCCTTTTCAAATCCGGTAAATCCCAAATCCATCCACAAGGCTATACCTCTTCTGAAATACTACAGACGGTGGCGGAAATTCCTCCTTAAACATCCGATAATCATGCCTTTTTCAATTCATAGTTGGGCTTACATAACAGAGTCCGTTTCTTCTTGTCGGAGTGGTTTTCTTTCTGTTTCTCGTTGTCTTTTGGTCTCTGGATCGGTCTCTCGTACATGCTCAATAACTTGTGGTAAACTCGCACTATTCAGTTCGCGACATCACCCTCTGCCACACCACCAACAAGTTCAGACAATCTCGGCATCGAATACGTGTTCGAGAATATATCCCGCAAATATTCGAAGAAACTGACGCCCTGTTTCCTGCACGTATCCAGTATCGAGAGCATATTCTCCCATGCAGTCCGCCCATCCTCGCTTCGCGTTCCATAACTGATCTTTCGCTTTATGACCTCTTCTCGCACCGCTATCTCTGCTGTATTGTTGTGAAGCGGCGTCTCAGGATAGTCGAGCACGAGTAGTAGCTTCGCTTCCTTCGCCTTAGTCAATGCTATCCGGTGATCCAGCTCACCGTAACCCGTTTTGGTCGAAAACAGCGAATTGAACCTCCGTTTAACATAAGCCTCCCGAGCATCAGTTGGATCATCTTTATATTTCGTGAGCAGTTTATAAAAGTTCCATATCTTTCTTAAAAATTTGTTGAGTACAATGCGATGGTGGTTAAGAAACGGATTTAATAATAGAATAGTGCCTGATCTCGTGTATCCAGCACAACGCATGGAGCAGTGATATATCAGAAAAT
>DAOVGO010000101.1 GCA_030672345.1 Methanosarcinales archaeon
TTTTCGGGCGTAACCTTATTCAGAATAATATATATTTTTTTGAACCCGAGATCGAGTTCGGCGACAAGATCGCGTATCCGCTCGGCGGTTGTCAGACCTTTGCGCGAGCCGTCGGTCACCACCAGCAGGTAATCGAGATCGCGAATGATCCTTCTGCTGAGATGCTCCATGCCTGCTGCGGTGTCGATGATCATAAGATCGTAGTTCTTCGTGATCCGGTCCATGATGCCGCGCAGCAGGTTGTTTGCATAGCAGTAGCAGCCTGCTCCGTCAGGTCTTCCCATCACGAGCAGGTCGTAACCAGCCTTCTCGATCAGTATCTCGTATATCCGGGATTCGAGCAGCCGCATCTTATCGACGTCGGGCGGGAGATCGCCCATCAGCATCTCCCTGACATCGCCCACGGTTCGGTCGGCGGTCTCGCCGAGTGCCTCAGGAAGGTTGGTGTCAGGGTCGGCATCGACCGCAAGCAGCACCCGACCGGTGCGCACGATATGCCTGATCAGCAGCGCGGCGACCGCGGTCTTTCCTGTTCCGCCCTTTCCGGTGATTGCGATGGTTGTTGTCATGCCACATTCTCCTCAAAGCAGGAGCATAAGGTTTTCTGATCGATTGGGGGACATTTTATTACTTTCCGGGCAGACCAAAAACGCCTTTAATTTGCGTAATCGGTGTTAATCTGTGTCTGATATTGCTTTTAGAGACTGATTTACACGAGATTACACCGATCTAACCTTTCTTTCGGATTGGCACCTGTTTCCCGGGTTACCACAACGAAGACCTTTGCGTGCACTATTATCCCGACTGACCGGAAGAAATAAAAACCCTCATGACCAGTGGGGACGCCCATGAGCATGAAAATGCGGCGCGGACATAGTTAAGCCCAGCCACGCTCACATATAGGCATGCGACGAGCGACAGGGGTCGATTACTTTCTGGCGGTTATATAACCCCGAGTACCAAACTGACCCGGCAGCAGATAGCACCCATGAATGTCGCATCCTTCGGGAAGAGCCGGGCGGAGCAAACTACTATGTTTGATTTACACTGCTACGTTCGTCAGGTACAAGAATAGGAGAGGTGCCGTTCCTCGGAAGTGTCGCTGATATATTCCGGACCGGTTTCTTTCAGAGGTACTGCTATATACGATAAATTTATGCGTGACCATGATCGACGTATGAGTATGAAGGAGATTCGGATTCACGGTCGCGGCGGGCAGGGCTCGGTCACTGCTGCCGAACTGCTTGCGATAGCGGCTTTTGAGGATGGCTTGTACAGTCAGGCATTCCCCTCATTCGGCGTGGAGCGAAGAGGCGCTCCTGTGATGGCTTTTGTACGTTTATCAGATCAGAAGATCAGACTGCGCAGCCAGGTGTACGATCCTGACTATGTGATCGTGCAGGATGCCACACTGATCGAAGCCGTCGATGTTGCTGGCGGTCTGAAGGCTGATGGCATGATCATCGTCAATACCGAGCACAAGCCCAGGGATCTTCACCTCGAGACCGAAGCTACGGTCAGGACGATCGACGCAACCAGAATAGCGCTTGACATCATCGGAAAACCGATCATGAATACTGTGATGCTCGGCGCGTTTGCAGGCGCAAGCAGAGAGATCACCGTGGATTCGATCAAACATGCGGTGTGTGACCGTTTTCCGGGAGCTATCGGAGAGAAGAACGCTGACGCGGTGCAGAGCGCTTATGACAGGATGGTGGGATCATGATTCCGCATGCACCAATCGGAGAACCCGGATCCAGCATTGCGAACAAGACTGGCAGCTGGCGGATTTTCATTCCGGTATTCAACGCAGAACTCTGCAACGGGTGCGGCACCTGTGAAACATTCTGTCCCGAGGGCATCGTGCACAAGAGAAGCGATGGCGACACATTCACGGCTGATTATGATTACTGTAAGGGCTGCGGAGTATGTGCACAAGAGTGCCCGAAAGATGCCATAGAGATGGTCCTGGAGGAGAAATGACCGGAGAATTGAAAAGCGGAAGACAGGTTGTCGAAGGCTCGTACGCGGTTGCACATGCGGCTGCAATGTGCAGACCTGACGTGATATCAGCGTATCCGATCACGCCGCAGACCCATATCGTGGAAGACCTGTCGCAGTTCGTCGCTGATGGCGTAATCGATTCCAAGTACATCAACGTCGAAAGCGAGTTCTCGGCACTATCGGCACTCGTCGGGGCAAGCGCAGCAGGCGCACGAACATACTCGGCAACCACCTCGCAGGGACTTGCCCTGATGCACGAGGTGCTCTTCAATGCGGCAGGCATGAGGCTCCCGATCGTGATGACGATCGTCAACCGGTCTATGAGCGCACCGATCAACATCTGGAACGACCATCAGGACAGTGTGGCAGAGCGGGACACGGGCTGGATCCAGCTCTACATCGAGGACGCGCAGGAACTCGTCGATGCGACGGCACAGGCGTACCTGATCGCAGAGGACCGGGATGTCTCGCTTCCGGTGATGGTCTGCATGGACGGGTTCATACTCTCGCATGTCTTTGAGCCAGTGGACCTCCTCAACCAGAAGGCTGTGGACGAATTTCTCCCGCGGTTTGAGCCGGTGCGGGTTCTTGATCCCGACAATCCGGAGTCATTTGGCATGTTTGTTGACCCTGAGTACTACATGGATTTCCGGTATCTGGTCGAACATGCGATGGACGCATCACGATCGAAGATAGTAGACGCCGCCCGGAAATTTGAGTCGATCTTTGGCAGATACTACGGCGATCTGATCGATACATACCATACAGACGGCGCAGAGATCATTCTTGTCGCGATGGGATCATTAGTCGGGACTCTCAGGGATGTGGTCGATGACCTGCGGGAGAAGGGCGTTTCTGTTGGGCTACTCAAGATCCGCGCGTTCAGACCGTTCCCGATCGACGAGATCAAAAAGGTGGTCGCTGATGCGAAGGTGGTTGTTGTGCTTGACAAGAACATCTCGCTTGGAACAGGCGAGGGCGCGGTCACAACCGAGATCAAGGCAGGCATGTACAACAGCGATATCAGCGTTCCTGTGATCGGATTCGTGATCGGGCTTGGCGGGCGTGATATTCCGGTTACCACGGTTCAGCGGATCGTGGAGAAGGCAGAGAAGGTCATCCGGAATGGAATCGCGGCTGAAAGCGAGTTTGTGGATCTGAAACATTCGCATGTTCGTGTTTGATTACATTGATGCGGTGGATCACAACACCTACTGTTACTGATTGTGCACCCCCGCGCTATTTTTATTCATGACCGATTTAAAAAGCGCATGGGACGGTTTCTTTGAGTTTGTGCCAGCAATCACAGAAAAAAGGTATGTTCGTTTGTGATAGCCTCCCGGAAACACGGCTAACGTTGTGTCTGCGTCAGGAACGCCGAGATACACAGCGGGAACGATGTTCAGGAAGGTGTGCGTGATTAAAAACAACATACCATATCAACGATCCAAATGCTTATGTGGCATATAGGTAGAGGGGGTGGATGGAGAGTTGATGTCCCATGGTGAGAATACGCCTGCATCCACTTGTGTTTATCGCGTTGTT
>DAOVGO010000144.1 GCA_030672345.1 Methanosarcinales archaeon
GCACCGCTCCTTGAGAAACCCGAACCGGACGACAGGTACGACAAGCTCTCAGGTGAGATCTCAGCACTCGTAGACCGGATCGACAAGAGTGAGACAGACAAACTGAACGCAAGGTTCGATAGCATCGTAGCACGCATCGCGAACTCAGGACAGGAGGGGATGTCAGACTCACAGCACACAGACGTTATCAGGAAGGAGATCGAGACCGCAAGGATCGATGCACTCACAGAATCCATGAATACAGTCGTGAAGCCGCTCGTCGAGATGCAGGCGACACAGGCTAAGTTCCAGACGATGATGATGGTCAGGCAGGTCGAACAACAGGACCATGCAGCTCCG
Organism: Methanosarcinales archaeon; assembly: GCA_030672345.1. GTDB lineage: Archaea > Halobacteriota > Methanosarcinia > Methanosarcinales > Methanogasteraceae > Methanogaster_D. The sequence continues at coordinate 340 of DAOVGO010000144.1, forward strand.
GGAACCTACGTACAGATGTTTGCGCCAACCACCGTGTCAGACGAATCCGTACAGACAGACCTTGGCAAGTGGAGAGGCAGAGCGGGAAGGGCGGGGGCAACAGCGTGAAGACAATCGTCTTTGCCTCAAACAAGGGAGGCACCGGCAAGACCACGATCTCCTGCGCACTCGCACGCTCGTTTGCAAAGATCGCACCGACAGCGATACTCGACACAGACGTAACAGGACCAAACGTAATGACCGTCCTTGATGTGCCCTACAAGCACGCAGAGTTTGATCTCGACAAATTCTACCCGCAGAAGGTAACAGAACAGCTCGAAGCGTTCTCGCCTGCGATGTTCATCCCTGATGGGGTCGGGGTTACGTGGACCGGGGACGAACGCGGCGAGATGATCAGGGAGCTACTCGAACGGGTGGAATGGAGCAAAGATATCGAGTACATGATCATCGACTCGCCACCGTCCACAAGCGACGAGCTCCTGACCGTCCTACTGCAGAGCAACCCCACAGGTGTCGTGATCGTGACGCACGGATCACAGACAGCGATAGACGATGCACAGCGGCTCATCTCAGTACTTGAGAATGAGATGTTCAACATCCCGATCATAGGCTGCGTCCGAAACATGACAGACGTGTTCGGAATGAAACCGCTCGACGGGATCGATCTGCTCGGGGATGTCCTGACCAGTGACACACTCGACGTAGACCACATCAGGGACCTGATAATCGAGAGGCTGAACCATGACAGATGAAACGATTGGATTAGTACCACTACTAAAAGACACGAAAGCCGTGAAAGCGGCTGCGGAGGCAATCGGCATCCCGGTGGAAGATTTTGCAGACCGGTTTGGCGATCTTAACATCCTGTTCAGAAAACTCACTGAGGATTGTGAAAATCTGCCACTCGAAGACATCGATCAGGTGATCCGTCGGCTATCCGTCGCGCTGAAAGTACAAGATGTCAAGCACAAAAGCCCGGAAGACGCTTGTTTATGCGGAATCGCACTGGGATGGGTGTTCGCAGGCTATGTAGCAACCGACGTACAGAGGAGGGATAGGGATGATAACCGATGAGGATATCAAAGAGATCACCGAGCTCTTCATAGAGGTCGCAAACGACACCGACGCACTGAGCGATGTCATGGACGAATACAGGGAACGAAGCCTTGCGTTCCGTATACATGACTCTGCATACAAGACCGGGTTCATATTCCAGAACGGCAAGATAAGAGCACTCAGAACGCTCGACAGACCAACATGCCTCGTTGAAACCGACAAAAACACCTTCTGGAAGATCATCAACCAGGATGACCCGGATCTGCAGCGACTCCTCATATACACAGCATTCCTCACAGAGCGCAGCCTCAGCCTGCAGAGCGAGGATGGCGACATACAGATCCACTCAGAGAACCTGATTAAAATTTTTTCGAATATCGCGGAGATGGTCGCGTGAGCGGAGAGATCACGATACCGACCGACCCGATCGGAAGGAAGATATTCGGGCACCTAATGGGCATCGGAGTAAACCCTGATGCGATAAGCCAGGTCCTTGCAAACGCCAGCGAACTGAAGGCTGACATAAAGGAGTTCAAAGACGCGGTCGTCGAGCTGAACCGGAGCGTGAAAGAACTGAACACAACGATGCATGATCTAAACAGAAACCTGAAAGGGGGGAGCTGATGAAGATGTTTGACGAGCTTATAGCTAAATTCGACGGAAAGTTCGATCTGCTGATGGAGAAGCTTGACCAGATCGAGAAGAAGATCGACGAGATCGAGAAGAAGGGATAAGCGATGATTGTAAAATCGATCCTGATGCCGCTTGAGGTGCACAAAGTCCGCCTGATCCTTGAAGCCCTTGCAAAATACAAGAAGGATGATCCGATTGAGTGGGGTACGGAGATAGATGACCTGATCAAGCAGTTCATCGCGCATATCGGGTTCCCGGAGGCTGAAAGGATGGTTCCCGAGATCTACCATGAAGCCTTCCCGGAAGGACCGCCGGCGGTCAGGCAGTGGTGATCACGTGGAGGATCCGAACATCACGAAGACACTTGAGATGCTCAAGGATAACGACCTCTCAACGATCGAGAGGATCATCCTTGGATCGACAGACACGGTGCAATCGCTGCTGTCAGTGATCTTCGGGACGCAGATCGATGTCGAGGTGATCAGCCAGCTCGAATATGATGCCGCGCTTGTCAGATGGGCAAACCTGAGACTCTGCGATGAGCCTGATGTGAATGTCGCACTCGCAGAGAGCATCATCCCATACGGTAATAACATCCCGGAGTTCATCGGCGCAATGGGCGATCGGGATATCGGGATAGGTCAGGCAATCAATAAACTCGGATTTGCTACACGCAGGGATATCCTTGGGATCCATGTAGATGACATCACGTTCGCAAGGACGTACAGGATCACTGGAGATAAGATCGATGTGCTCATCACAGAGAGCTTCAACAGGGCGCTGTACCGGGGGCTGAAGTAGATGCACGCGATCATCAAACTATTCCGATGGCGACCCGTCACTGCATGGGGCGTTGTCGGAGTTATGATCGCGGTTGCCTGCGCAATCGAGTCAGGTTTTGCGATTGACTGGCTCAACCTGCTGATCGTTGGAATCACGATCCTGATTATCCAGGGCATCATAGCGCACGGCGTAAACGACCTTGCTGACGAGGAGGTGGACAGGATCGCACCGATCGAGGAGACCGGCAGATCAAAGATCCTGGTCAGCGGGGAGATGTCCAGGAGATCGCTGTTCGCGATCACATCGGCGGCTGTTCTCACTGTTTTCATCATCATCATCCTGCTTGCGATGCGGGCAGGTCCGACCGTCTTCTTCTTTGCTGCCTTCGCTTGCTACGCGGTCTTCGGATACTCGTGCAAGCCGCTCAAGCTCGGGTGGCATCCGTTCTCAGAACTCGACGTCGTTGTGCCAACGATCACCATGCTGATCTGCGGGGTTATGTATGTGATGACCTCGACTGTCACGATCACCGCACTACTTGTCGGCGTGTCATATGGGTTTTTTAATGCAAGCTGGTTCATGTATTCAAGGGCGCAGGACTACGAGGCAGACAAGGCGGTCACGAACCCCACCCTAAAGGGTATGTCATGACGCCATTTCGTGATCAGGAGGCATAAACATGCAGAAGTTGGATAGAAGAAATACATACACACCACCAAATGCTGCTCCAGTTCGGTGCAACTGTGATCCTGTATTAAAAGTCCCGAGGGGTAAGGACGGTGTGCAGGGTTCAAAAACTCTTTCCAACAACTCCGAGGAGCATTTACTCCAACCAGCGGGAAGGCATAAAGCCGATACGCTGGTATATGTGATTAATAAGAACGGAAAGCCGTTAATGCCATGCAAACCCGCAAAAGCGAGACATCTGCTGGAAGCAGGTAAAGCAGAGGTCATTCACCATACGCCGTTCACCATACGCCTTCTCTGGAACTGCGAAGACGATGTACAAGAGGTTGTGCTCGGCATAGATGCCGGGTACTCCACAGTCGGATACAGCGCGGTAACAGACGGCAGAGAACTCATTGCAGGAGAACTCAAACTCCGCAACGATATCAAGCGACTGCTGGAGAAGAGAGCCGCGTATAGACACACGCGAAGAAGCCGTAAGTGGCATAGAGAACCGCGGTTCGATAATCGCGGCAGACATGACGACTGGCTTGCACCAAGTATCCAGCACAAGCTCGATAGTCACATCAAGCTCATCGAAAAACTGATGAAAATTCTTCCAATTACGCGAATCATCGTAGAGGTCGCTTCTTTCGACACACAGAAGATGCAGAACCCCGAGATCAGCGGCGTCGAATACCAACAGGGTGAGCTGCAGGGATACGAGGTCAGAGAGTACCTGCTGGAGAAGTTCAACCGCAGATGCGCTTACTGTGGCAAATCTAATGTGCCACTGGAGATCGAGCATATTGTACCGCGATCAAGAGGCGGTTCAGATCGAGTCTCCAACCTGACCATCGCATGTCATGAATGCAATCAGGCGAAGGGCAACCAGACGGCTGAAGAATTCGGTTATCCCAGAATTCAGAGCAAAGCCGAAAAGACGTTGAAAGCAACAGCGTTCATGAATATTGTGAGAAGCCGAATCGTTGATCTGCTGAAATGCGATCATACTTATGGCTACATCACAAAACACGGTCGAATTATACTCGGTCTGGATAAGAGTCATGCGAACGATGCTTACGTTATTGCTGGTGGCGAGGATCAGATACGATACGGGCACATCATCATCGCTAAACAGGTGAGGCATCAGAACAGGTCATTGTACAAAGCGAATTTCCTTAAGGGTGGCAGACTAAAAAGAAATACTGTTAAACAAGTAAACGAGTTCAAGAGGTATGATAAAGTGCTATACGAAGACAAAGAGTGTTTTATATACGCGTTAAGAAGCCGGGGGTATTTCGATATCCGCGACATAGACGGTAGTAAAATTAACGGGGATGTCAATTATAAGAAGCTAACGCTTCTGGAACGAGCGAGAGGAATTATACAGGAGGTGCGGGCAATTCCACTCTGGTATGAAGCCCAGAGTCCCCTTGCCCAAGTTTGATGAAGAATAAATGCACCACGGTAACCTGCCCCAAATGCGGGCACTCATTTGAAGCGTGTTTCATTGATTATGGGTCTGAGTCGCTTGACTGGTTTGCAAAGTGCCCGGCGTGCAAAGCAAGGTTCCCGGTTGTCCGGTGAGTGGGTTCTAATCGATTAGCTCCTCTGCAAGCCGCCTCGCGGTGGTCTCGACACATCTCTCGTATTCGGGTGTGCCAGGCGTCGCTCTGAACAGTTTCTCGCACGTGTCGGCAGCCGTTGCCATAACCCAGTCGCTCTCCGCGATTGCCTCGATGCGATCTTCCGTAGAGAGTTCCAATTTTGCGATATCCACGACCTCCTGCGGGGCAGACACTGATACCCCCTCGATCTCGATGGGTGCGACCATGCCTATGCCGCCACAGTATTCGCCTAACGTTTCCGCTGCGGCTTTGATCGCGGACCAGCAATTTTTCACTGCTTCCGGCATTGTAGGTCCCTCAGGTGCAGGTTCTTCATGATCCTCGATTTCAAGACCCGCTTCCCGCAGGGATTCTGAAAAGTCGTTTTCTGGCATAGTTAGTAAGTGTGTAGTAATCTGTTTTAAACGTATCCAAATGGTAATACAAGATATGGCTTGCACCGAACGATAACCTCAGCTGATTACCTCCTAATTGCTCACTCGTAGCCCGAAGCTTTCCGGACTTTATTGATATCCTCCCATGGGATGTAGTAACCGGGGCATTTCGGATATGCACGGTCAGGTGTACCAGCGCATTGAATCCCCCATCTGATGACGCATCCACCCAGCGGATAACCTTGTTTCCTTAATTGCTTGCTATCCACATGATGGAAGCACCTATCGCCTTCTTTACGAGTCATAATCGGAACATCTGTCATTCACATCACCTCTGTGACCGTTCTCACGTAATCATCCCTTCCGCGAGCCGCCTCGCGGCGGTCTCGACACATCTCTCGTATTCGGGTGTGCCAGGCTCTGCGCCGAACAGTTTCTCGCACATGCCGGCAGACGTGTTTCTGCCCCAGTCGCTCTCCATGATTGCGGTGATGCGATCTTCCCGGTTGAGCTCAGGGTTGGAGCGTGCGATCTCCATGATCTCTGGCGGTGCGGCTACAGACACCCCCCCGGTCTCGATGGGTGCGACCATGCCTATGCCGCCACAGTATTCGCCTAACGTTTCCGCAGCAGCTTTGATCGCGGACCAGCAAGTTTTCACCTCTTCAGGCAATACAAGTTCGTCTGGCGACGGTTTTTCAGACTCTTTCAGCGCCTCCAGAAATTCATCGGTCATAGTCCCTTGCGCAAGGAGACCCCACTACTTGTAGCGGGGAGGAATTGCGCCTCCATAAAGCTTATATAGTTGCGTGACATGGTTCTCGTTGGTGAGATCTTGAAGACTGTATTACTTAACTGTTTGCCGTTAACCAGCAAGAAACAGCAGATACGCGATAGTTTCTTTGAAGAATATCTCCGCGTTCTGAATGTCACACTTAAGTCCTTACCTGATGCCAAATCTTCCACTGATTTGCACCACCTAACATATTTCGACATTCGTGAAACCTCCTTTTTACCTTCTGATATTGTTCAAGAAGCCCGGAAGGATGTCTGGGCTAAACATAAGACTATTAAGAACGGATTTAAACGGTGTTCCATCCGGCTTAACAAGAGATGGTTTAAGTTTTTCACAACGAATCGAGCGACCCCCTGTTTCAAGATCACTTACACCCCACGCAAAACTTTTACCATTCCGATAGCACTTGACGGGGGTTATGATCGATTTAACCAGTTCCTTGACGATGGTTGGGCTATTAAAACCATTTCCCTTCTCAATAGTAAAATTGCTGTCTCCATCGACAAAGATTTCAACGCTCCTGACAACATCAGCAGGTACGTTGTCGGTGTTGATGTCGGTTCGACCACTCTCGCCGCGGTAACCGTTTTTGACACCCTCAAAAATCGTGTTGTTAAACAGCTTTACTTTGGTAGAGATGTCGCCATCAGGCAACGCAGAGTTGCGGATCGGCGTGCTTTGCTTCGGAGCAAGACTGACAAAGGGTCTGATCAAGCGAAGAAGAGTCTTAAACGGCTTGCTAACAAACAATTCAACTTTGTCAAGACCCGCAGCGGTCAAATCGCTAAAGAAATCGTGGAACTTGCGGTTGAATACAATGCATCCATCGCCATCGAGAAACTTGCTATCCGAGGCAGGAAACACCGATTTAACAGGTCCGCTAACCGGAAGATAAACACGATTCCATACGCACAGCTCAGAGACTTTCTTATGTCGAACTGCGCTGAGTACGGAGTGTATCTTGATCAGATTGATCCCTATCACACATCGAAGTGGTGTCCTCGCTGCGGTGCAGTGAATAATGGACATGCCTCGTCTAACTACGCGTTGTATGTATGCAAAGAGTGCGGTCTGGTTGTTAACAGTGATAGGAAGGCATCCCATGTGGTTAGCATCAAATCGGCTCTGGTGCGGGAACATACTCAAGGTCTCACCAACCTTTTTTCCCAGTTTACCAGAGCTAAAGTCCCTGTAAACGGGCTTTTTCGTCCAGATGATGAGGTTTTGAGTTTTGCTGTGCATAATATCAATCCTCTGATGGAAAGCCCTGTGTCTTGACATGGGGTAGTTTACCTTCAGGCATAGTGGTATCTATGGTACCACCGCCTCAAAAACGTTTTGTCCGACAAACGCGGACGCGCCTTTAAATACCCTCAAATCATTTGTATCACTAACTGACATTAAAC
>DAOVGO010000131.1 GCA_030672345.1 Methanosarcinales archaeon
CGCACCTCGAACTTTCTCCCGTGGCAGGCGAACGGAAGCGAGTGTGCAGCCTATTTCTGCGCGCCGTTCTGGCCCGAGTTTCGGAAAATCGACTTTCTCCGGGCGATACGGGTCTATCAGATGCGGGAGCACGAACAAAAACAATCCGCACTGATCAGAACCGCTAACATGTTTGCAGCATGTGGATCTGCTGAGATGGATGTTGTTGTCGGCCTTTTCAGGGATGTTATCAGGTATTGCCACCGCTCTCAATCGCGATAGTCATGAATTCCAGCTCTACTTTTAATTTAACTTTCAAAATTTCCATTGCAGCCTATCAGGCAGACAGAACACCAGCCAAAACATTGCGGACACGCCAATGGTCGCCACCCGCCCGCTATCAAGTTGATCGGAAACTCTCCTCATCCCCGCAACCCTCCAAGCGATGAAACGCCTGCGGTGATGTCTGCTCCCTTCCGGGCCTGAACCGTTTCCCGCAGCAAAGATGGTAAGCCTGCCCTCCGGCAGACTCCGCCACCAACGCCATCCCTGCAGGACGGAGATTCATTGTTGAGAATCCGGACTTAAATAGCGTTTGCAATGTCTTCCATTGGCTTCGTCCCCCGCATATCGGCGGTTTCGGGTTACAGGTAACGCCGAATTACCCGGACTAGTCCGCAAGTACAATCTATGGACAAGTCTCACTATAAAGTTACTCCCCGTTCACCGGGATATCCGGAGCACCGTAAGCCTCGTGCCAGTCGATCAACTGCCGGTACGTGCGCACCGTTGACTTGCCCGCTCCGAACATCGCCGCAATCTCGGCATCGGTTTTACCGGCATCAATGGCATGGACGAATTCGTTGATGTCAAAAGGCATCTCAAAGTCACGCCACCTGAATAGACCGAGCTTAATCCGCACCCGCTCGACATTGCGCATCTTCTTCCGGTCACCAAGCGATACTGCGACCACACTGTCGCTACAGTTCTGATGGTATGACTTAAAGACGGTTACCATCTCATCAAGCGTCAGTGTGGTCTTGATGTTCAGCGACTTGATAGTGTCTTTGATCATCTGGTCGGTGGCTTTCTCGTTTGATGACAGCGTAATCATCCGTTCAATAGCTTCGTCGTCGATCTCAAGCATTGTTTTCTCCTCGATTGGTCAGTTGTTAGTGTGGTAACTTCGCGCGGCAGACTATTAAATTTCTCGCCTGGGTTATAAAGCTCACACAAATCTCCTGGGTGCCGGGGTTAGCTGCAGGCAGGAACGAATCAACAATCCTGATGATGTGATGGGCATGCCCGAGTTGTGCGTCTTGTTTGTGGTGATAATTTGGTGATGCGGAAATCGGGCTCGGTAGGCGTGAGTTGGTTGTCTGCCGGAAAAGTTCTTTCATCAATGATTATAATCTTCCCATGTCGCAGCCTAAAGCCCCCTTTCATCATGAACCTGCCCGGTTCGTTCATCAACCCCTGCGCTGTAACCGAGCGAAATCTATATACCCAGATGAGACAAAATCTCTGTAACAGCGGTCAGATAAGACTGGTGGGGGTATCAATAAATGGCGTTTACCTACTTCTTCAGGGATATGCAGACGCTCGAGATGATTCGTGACCATGTGGTTCCGGCGTTGCGGACACGGAGATACATCCATGTCTGGGACGCAGGGTGCGCAATGGGGCCGGAGCCATACTCCATTGCTATCATCTTTCGGGAGAATATGGGGGGTATGATCTTCAGAAACGTCCGGATACATGCAACAGACATCGATGAGAGCAATCTATTCGGAAAGATCATCGAGGAGGGCATGTATCCAAGGGAGCAGGTCGAGCGGATCCCAAAGGACATCTTCGCCAGGTACTTTGCGCCAGCCGAGAAGCCTGACCATTTCAGAATTGCCGAGGAGATCAGAAGATGTGTCTCATTCCAGAGACATAATTTACTCACCCTTGATCCCGTACGCAATGGTTTTGGGCTGATCGTCTGTAAGAACGTGCTCCTCCATTTCAAGGAGGAGGAACGGATCGACGTCATTAGGATGTTTCACGACACGCTCGCCGAAGGCGGTTTTTTTGTGACCGAACAGACACAGAAGATGCCTGCGGAACTCGAGAGCATCTTTGAACCCGTGGTATCGAATGTACAGTTGTTCCGGAAGGTGGAATAAAAGGTCATGGTCTCAAGATTGGAAGCGATATTCCCTGATGACTGGCAATATATCCTAACTATTTACAAGAACTTCGTACACTCCACAGGTGCTCAATCGGTTGGTGAAAACCTTCTGCTCACGTTGCTTGAAGTTGGTGTGTGCTTCGGAGAGCGGCTATCACGACTGCATCCGGATGGATTTGTCGAGATCGGCTGCGGGTTGGCGATTCCATCACTAACTCTTGCAAAACTTGGTCATACCAGGGGAAGGGCTGTTGACATAGACCCAAAAGTCCTCTCTTACGCTGAAGATATGAGCGATCGGTTGGGATTGGGATGCGCCCTGGAGTTTCAGTGTCGTGACGTCTTTGAGGATAGACCAAAGTTGCAGAAAGGCGAGCTCTTGATCGCAGAGAAACCTGCAAGCTACAAAAAGAACATCCTGGAAGTGGAGTATAACATAAGGAATTGGTGCACAATCGAAGGTCACAATCTTGCAGTGATTCCCTCGTTTATGGATAGCGATGACCTGATCTCTTACTCTCTGAGATGCGAAAACCATGAAAAGAAACTCAGACAGGTGGGATTTAAGGTAGAGAACAGACAGATATGTGAACAGTTGCCATTCAGGTGGTTGATCGCAACTAAATAAAGGGAGTCGCCTTATGAAGGTTTTGAACCTTACCAGTGAGAGCAAGATGTACACATCCAACGTCTATCTCATCACAGGAACGTGGAACGCTATCAACGATCTCAATACGCTGGTAGATGTGGGCAGGGACCCATCAGTGATCGAAAAGATAAATAATGCTTCGACAGGCGTGGGCAAGCATAGGGTGGAGCAGGTCGTCCTGACCCATAGCCATTACGATCACGCAAGCCTTCTGCCGCAGATCAAAAAAACGTTCAAACCGGAGGTGTATGCGTATTCCCACTCTTTAGAAGGCGTGGATCATCTGTTAAAGGACGGTGATATGTTGAAATTGGGTGATCGGATCTTCGAGGTCATCTACACGCCGGGTCACAGCAGCGATTCGATCTGTCTCTATTGCGAAGAGGAACGCGTCCTGTTTGCAGGTGATGCACCCGTTGTGATCCAGTCGGCTGGCGGCACCTACGAGGAAGGGTTTGTCCACGCACTGGAAAAGATCTGCCGCAGGAACGTCCAGTCGATCTATTTCGGGCACGGAGCCCCTTTACTCAACAACTGTGATGCACGGGTACACGACTCGCTGAAAATCGTCAGGGAGGCATGCAAATGAAGATAGTCTTTCACGAAGATTTTAAACGGACCGATTATGCAACGGACGGTGCATCGGTATCGGGCAGGATGGAGTGCATCATGGAAGCGCTGGTCGAAGAGGGCGGATATGATGTCGTTTCACCTGAGCAGGCGTCATCAGGGGATCTGTCGCTGGCACATTCCAGGACTCATATCGCAAGCATCGCAAAGGATACGAAATTGTTTGAGATGGCATCACTATCGGCTGGTGGCGCCATACTGACATCAGAGATCGCTTTTAAGAAAGAGCCGGCGTTTGCCTGCATCAGACCACCCGGTCATCATGCATCAAGAAATTCCAGCTGGGGATACTGTGCATTCTGCAATATGGGTATCGCACTCCTGAAGTTGAGAGAGAAAGGGCTCATCAAGAGCGCATTCGTACTGGATTTTGATGCACACACAGGAGATGGGACGATCGATGTGCTCTCAGAGTGGAAGGATGTTAAGGTCCTGAATCCCATGGCTGGCAACAACAAGGAGTATCTCAGGGAGATTGAGAATTACATTCATGATATCCAGTATGTTGACATAGTTGGAGTATCGGCTGGATTCGACTCCTATAAAGAGGATATGGGGAAGAAACTGACGACTTTTGACTTCTATCTGATCGGCAGGCTCATGAAGAAGTTCACGAAGCGAATGGGGCATGAACGGCGTTTTGCCATGCTGGAGGGCGGATATTATCTGCCGGATCTCGGGAAGAATGTGCTTGCGTTCTGCCAGGGATTCGAGTAAACAAGGTGGAGATAGATGCCGGAGAGGCTGACTTTTAAGTTACTGCCCCGTGACCAATGCTCTGAGTATAACTGGTTGAATATCGATTGCGGCGCTAACCGGGTGGGCAAGGTCAGGGGTTTGATCGACGGCAGGACCCTGACGATTCATTCGATCAACATATTTCCTGAGTTTGAAGGGCACGGCTATGGCAAAAAGACGATCGAGATGTTCAAGGAATCCTTTGATGCGATCATCGCAGACAGGGTGCGATACACAGCCATCGGATTCTGGGTCAAGATGGGATTTACTGATGCGGGAGACGGGAGTTATGTGTATCACAAGAAGTGATCGGTCATAATCAAAGTCAACAGCCGCGGGAGACCTCCCGGATCCGCGGCTTCAACCCTCAACCCATCTCTACGACGCTGCCGCTGTAAGCACCTTCTCGAGATCCAGGAGGATCAGCAATTTCCCATCACCCAAGCTTGCCGACGCCCTTGATGTACTCGGTATCGATGCCACTGCCGCCTGACTCAGTCCCAAGGTCAGGCACCGGCTCGATAACCTTTGCCGGCATCCGGCAAGCACCTCGCTCGACCTTGGGTCCACGACCATGCCGATCGGAATGTCTTCAGGCTCGACGATGATGATCCGTGTGTTGTCATCCCGGTCCGACTCCGTCAGTTCGAATCTTCTCCAGAGGTCGGTCACCGTGGATCCGGATGACTTTTAAAGGCAAGCACCCATAAGGTTAAATAACCGGATCTACAAGATAATCTTTATGATCCGGTTTATCAATCGAAGAACAGAACTTGATTTTCTTAAAAGAAAATTCGATGCGTCAGGCTCTCAATTTGTGGTTATCTATGGCAGAAGGAGAGTTGGGAAAACAGAACTGATAAAACAGTTCTGCAATGATAAAAACGCGCTTTATTTTCTTGCGGATAGAAGGGGGACCTTGTTGAATCTGGAACGGTTTGCTGAAAAGGCAGCAGACCATTTCAACGACATCCCGCCGCGAGTGGGGGATTTTTACGATCTTTTCAGGTATCTGGTTCGCCATACAGGTTCCAAAAGATACGTAATTGTAATTGATGAATTTTCATACCTTATAGAACGGGATGGCACGATACCTTCCGTATTCCAGGTGATATGGGATGAATGTCTGAAAAATGAGAATATTATGCTGATCCTTTGCGGCTCATCCGTTTCGATGATGGTAAAAGGCGCGCTTTCGGAGAAGTCACCGTTGTACGGACGGAGAACGGGTCAATGGAAACTTGAGTCACTGAAATCATATCACATACCGGAATTTTACCAGGGAATCGATGCTGAAAGAGCCGTTGAATTTTACAGCGTTCTTGGCGGGATCCCTCTTTATCTCCTTGAATTCGATCCTGAAAAAAACGTGTTTGGAAATATAAGAGAACATATCTTAACAAAAGGCGAGATTTTGTACGAAGAAGCAGAAACGCTGTTGAAAGAAGAGCTGAGGGAGTACTATTTATATATTTCTATATTCGAGGCTATCGCAAAAGGCAAAACCCGTCTCGTCGAGATCTCCGATTATTCGAAGGTACCCCAGAAAGATCTTCCCAAGTATGTGGGCACGTTGATGAGACTTGAGCTTGTAGGAAAAGAACATCCGGTAACCGAAGCTGAAAGAAGCAAGAAGACGAGATACTTCATAAAAGATAATTTTTTCAGGTTTTATTTCAGATATGTGCAACCGAACAAAACAGAGATAGAGTACGGATATCCTGACAAGGTGATGCAGGTGATAAAAAAAGATTTCAACTCTTTTGTTGGTACCATATTTGAAAATATCGCCAGAGATTTCATGATGAAACCGGAAACCATAAAAAAAATGCCATTTTCTTTTAGCAGGATAGGGCGGCAATGGGGTAAAATCAAAGATGCGCCCAGAGGAAAAAATGTGTATGAGATCGATATTGTTGGTTTAAATGATAGATCCAAAGAAATAATGTTTATCGAATGCAAGTGGAAAGAATTAAGCGAAAGTGATACGATTGAGGTTCTGAATGAAGTACAAGAAAAATCAAGGTTTGTGCAGTGGGAGACCGGGGTAAGGAAGGAATATTTTGGGATTATTGCGAAAAAGGTTGGGGGAAAAGATAGAATAAGGGCAGAAGGGTTTTTTGTATTTGATCTGGATGATTTTTGTAGTGGCTAAACGCATGACAAACATCCATGTCCTTCCACAGCGCCCATATCGTTGTATGACTCTTCACCAGATGGTACCGGTCCAGGACTACACGATGTGATCCAGGTACTCGATCTGTTCTTGATAATTGGTTGGAGATACGGTTACATCCACTTTTTTTGTTAAAAAAATTATTTTGACATTACCGATTTGTTTTGTATCCGTCATGATCTTGAGTTTTTGCAGATGTTTGTGTATCGTCCCCGCTCTCAGATTCAATATCCTGGATAGCTCTGAAGTTGTACGTGGTTTTTCCAGCAGCAATTGGTATATCTGGTATCTGACAGGGTGTCCAAGTGCCTTGTAGAGCTCTACTCCGTTGCAAGTCATGTTATTCTCACCCACCCATATCGTTAGGGCGCAACGTGGTTTGTCGAACACGCTTATGCATCCGCACGGGTTGCGTTAAACCCTGTGATCAATCTGTGTTTTATGGTTTAAATATATTTTTTTCCATTTTAGAAATATTAGTTTCCAAAATGGAAACTTATATCTGGAAACCTTTATATCGATATATTTTCAAAACCACATTGATGTCGGATGACCCGGCATCCTTGATCGATGAAACACCGGGGAATGGTGTACGAATGTCAGTTCAGAGAATATCCGACAGACCAATAGAAACAAAGGGGGCATAATGTGAACATATTGAACAATATGTCAGTCAACAAGAAATTGATGGCTGGCTTTGGGCTCGTGCTGCTTCTGACAGCCGGGCTTGGGATCACTGCGTACACGCAGGTAACGACTATGAACAAGGCTGTCAACCTGCTCGAGACGGCTGATGGAATCGAGATCAACGCACTCGAAGTCAGGCAGCAGGAGAAGAACTTCCAGATGAGAGAGCGTCAAGTAGAGCTCGATCGACACGCAGAAGCAATGAGGCACCTGAAGGAACGCGTCAGTGAAGCGATGGCACTCGTCACAAGCAGCGAGGATAAGGTACTCGTCGCAGAGACTGAATCAGCCGCTCTTGCTTACGATAGCGCGTTTGCCGAACTGGTGAAGGAGACGCAGGAGATGCGCGCGCTTGAGGAGGAGTGTGCAGTCGATGCAAGAGCGATTGAGAATAGCATCAAGGGTGCGACCTATCTTGACGGCGCGGAATCGGCTGCACTGCTACTCGATCTCCAGATGATCAGGCGTGATGAGAAGAACTTCATCATGCGCCACGATGCGGAGTATGTCGATGATGTGAAGGGCGCAATAAGCACACTTCAGGCAGAGATTGATGCATCGGCTCTTACTGCTTCGGACAAGAGCGCGGTCAAGAGAGAGATTGGGACTTACCAGGCAACGTTTATGGAACTTGTCTCAACCATAAACAGTATCGATGGATACGTTGCCACCACCGGTCCGCTCGTAACCCACGGAAGGGCGGTTCAGGCGGGTGCGCAGGAACTGGTAGCGAGCGCACAAACAGACGCGGCTGCCGCAGCAGCGAGCGCGAAGACCGCTGTTGTCGCGTTCGTCGTCATTGCAATCATCCTTGGAATGGTAATTGCGATGGTGATCTCAAGGTCGATCACAAATCCGTTGAACGAGGTCATGATCGGCGCAAACAAGATCAGGGATGGCGACTTTGGTTACGATATCAAGGTTGATTCGAAGGATGAACTCGGAGATCTTGCGCGCACGTTCGGAGAGATGAAGGGCGGTCTGCAGGCGATCAATAATGAGATAGAAAGGCTTGCAGGAAAGGCTGCCGATGGAGACCTTACCGTCAAGGCGGAGATCGATGTCAAAGGCGATTACAACAAGATGACGGATGGTGTGAATTCATTGATCGGCGTACTGTCCGATGCCATCGTGAGCGCAAGAGGCGTTGGCGAGAAGGTTCTCGGCACAGCACAGGCACTCTCCTCTGCAGCAGAGGAGATGAATTCAGGAATGGAGCAACTTGCAGCTTCGTCCCAGCAGGTCGCGGAGGGCTCCCAGAAACTTGCGGAAATGGCACAGGAAACCGCCAAGAACGTTGAGGATGTGGCATCGCAGATCGACCAGACATCTGCAAACGCGAGCAAATCGGCAGAGAAAGGACATGACGCCACTCAGATATCGCACGAGGTTCAGGAAGCCGCCAAAAAGACGCTCGATGGTCTTGCAGCCATCCAGGAAGGGGTCGCGAAGACATCCGAGACCGTTGGTGAGATGAACACCGCGATCGAACGGGTCGGTGAGATGGGGAATGTCATCACCGATGTGGCAGGACAGACCAACATGCTCGGGCTTAATGCTGCGATCGAGGCTGCAAGAGCAGGTGAAGCAGGAAGAGGCTTTGCCGTGGTTGCGGATGCGGTAAAGAACCTTGCAGAGAAGGTCAAGGGTGCGGCTGGTGAATCAGGGGTTGCGATCGGGCACATACAGGAGTCCGGCGAGAATGCGATCGGTGCGACCGGCACGGCTGTGGAAGAGGCAGCCAGGGGTGGAGAACTGATGCATGTCGCAGTGGATGGAGTCGACAAGATAGTGGGATCGATCGATGAGGTCAATGTCATGGTGCAGGAGATCGATGATGGCGCCAAACATGCATCTGAGGTCGTGAAGAAGGTTGTTGCCGGCATGGACGAGGTTGCGAGCATATCTGAGGAGAGTGCATCCGCTGCCGAGGAGAGTTCATCTGCGGTGCAGCAGCAGACATCTGCGATAGAGGAGTTGACATCCGAGACACAGGGACTCGCTGACACAGCGCAGGAACTGATGGACAATCTCGAGCGGTTCACGGTGCGAGAGACTGGTGCGGTGGAATAAGGAGGACCCAGGTCATGAACGAAACATCCTCTGACGAGGCGATACTCGTTGTATTCACGCTTGCCGATGGGCTCTATGGAGTCAATGTCAGCCAGGTGCGTGAGATCACGAGCATGCGGGATACAACACCGGTGCCGAACGCACCGTACTTTGTGGACGGGGTCACCAATCTCAGGGGTCAGGTCACTACGGTGACCGACCTCAGGAGGAGATTCGGACTGTCAGAGAAGGAGCGGGATGATAACACACGGATCATCATCGTCGAGCCCGAGGGCGTTCCGATCGGCATGGTCGTGGACTCGGTGAGTGAGGTGCTGCGGATGCCGTCAAAGGATATCGAGCCGGTGCCTGAACTCGTGGTCGAGTCAGGTGGTAGTGGCATCGATGCCGAGTACATCAAGGGCGTCGGCAAGCTGGGTGACGGCGAATTGATGATCCTGCTGGATCTCGAGAAGGTGCTTGCAGCGGCAGCGTCGTAGGGATTGGGTTGAAGCCGCGGATCCGGGGCAGGGGTCCGCGGGGTTTTATTTTACTCAAGGATGCTTCGGCTTTGACATCTCGCTTCTCTGGTTTTCCAGCAGACAGGATAATATTTTAAAGTCAAAAGGCGACTTGATCCTGCGGAACGAAAAGATGGTTAAACCTTTCTTTGAAAGTTACACAAAAACGAAGGCTTCGCCACCCGTTTTTTGTTGCCACCAATAGATTCTAAATAATCCACCCCAGCGTCTTCAGAGATTCGCCTCCTCCAGGACATCGCCCAACCGCAACATCGCAAACAATCTCATCGGATCCACGTCCATGGTCTCGAAAACAAACTTTGTTTCACGATTCTCTGATTTCACCAGCGCAATCCTGATATTCTCCAGCTTTTCGATGACTTCCGTGTCTGAAAGCTGTTCATTCGGCTTTTTCAGCTTCCATAGCAGAT
>DAOVGO010000170.1 GCA_030672345.1 Methanosarcinales archaeon
ACCGATCACCTGGGCAAACAGAGAACTGATGGTCTTGAGGGTGTCACGAAGAAGTCTCGGGGGTGAATAGTTACCTTTGAGCTATATCATGTATGAGACCTCGGGCTCACGCTCCCGGTAACATTGCGACCTTGCGATCCCGTGCTTCTTTAGCAGAAAGAAGACCAGAGCGGGATTACACAACCTCCGCCCGCACCGTTGTGAATACCGGTCCCCGGATATCGATCTTCTTGTTGCCGGACGTGATCCACCGGTTTGCATGAGGCTTTATCTCGATATTGATCTCTGAGGGCACCTTAACGCCCTTCACCCTGATCTCGCAGCCCCTGCCGCATCGTGCCGCATCCTCAATCTCACGCGCTGCCTCTGCCGCAAACGCATCGATGAACCTGAAACCCGCGGAAAACCCCTCCTCGAAGACGTGATCCCATTTCCCGGTGCGTGGCACCCCAAGAACGCTCCCATCGTGAATCATCACCTCGTTTAACGCTGCGGGACCGCAGAGTTTCGTATTCTCCTCTGGTTCGACGACCATTACCCTGATCTGATGCCCGAAGAGCTCGCCTTCCCACGCCAGATACTCGCACGGACTCGGGTCGCTCCCGTGCTCCTCACAGACGCGAACGATTGCGCGAACGATTGCAAGTCCTCTGCCGGTCTCTGGCGACTGCCTGAGGGCGACCGCCGATGCGAGTTCGTGATCGGTCATTGTGAGCTTATCAAACTGCGGGTACGATAGCGTCCGGACGTCACCTGCGCCGTAGAGGATCATTGCGAGCCGCTCCACCCCGAGACCGAGGTTCATCACAGGATACGGGATCTCGTACGCAGCAAGAGCGATGGGCGAGTACATGCCAAAGGTTGCGATCTCGATCCAGCCATCTGCATACTTCGTGCCCGATTCGCGTAAAGCAGGGTGGTACGCATAGACCTCGATCTGGGTGTCAGGGACGTAGTACTTGCTCCGCTTCTCGTCCGGCTGGAATCTGAACTCCTCGAATCCGAATTGTGACAGCAGAGCCCGAGAGACTGCTTTTCCGTAATCGACCGTGACATCTTCACCCATCATGACGCACGAGGCTGAATGGTACGTCATCAGTCTCGAGGCGTCCTCTGATTGCTCCCTTCTAAAGCAGCGGTCTATCGAGAAGAGGCTCACCGGGGGCTCGCGCAACTCTTTGAGCGCTGAGAGTGTGATGAACCAGCCCGATGTCATGTGGCTGCGAAGCGTCTTTTTCGTCGGTTCCGGAACCAGTTCCCGAAACTCGGGGAACACCTCGTCGATCATCACAGCGACCCTCGAATCCACCACATCGAGCCTCCCTGCGAGCACCGGAATCAGGTCATCGCCCTCGATCTCGCCTTTCTTGTACGAGTGGAGCACCTCTTTTACCGCCCCAACCTCGTCATCACAAAGGTTCCTTCCGATGATATCCGCAATCTTTGCGATACGCTCGTCAGAGAGCCCGATATCGGGACGCGGCAGCCCCGCGAGATAGAAACACCGGTCCAGAACGGCGAGGGCTTCAGATCCGAACTGGCGGTAGACCTCCCGATCCTCGACTATGAGCGGGTTCATCGTCTCCTCAAACCCCATCCTGAGATATGCCTCCCGCAGAAGGTGCACCGTCTCAAAGATCGGGTGCGTCTTGCCGTAATCGAGTTTGAGGCGTGGATACGCCTTATTAATCGCAGGAGCCGGGATCAGTTCCCTGCCCATGTTCCAGGTCTTCTCAAAGTCCTGCGCTGCCAATTTTCTGATTGCATCCGGATCGAACTTCATCATGCTGTGATCGCCGTGATCACAGTTAAACATGAGCACAACCGTGACCCGAAGGTGGCGCCACAGGAAGGGCGTAACCGCGATCGCAGAAGTTCTGTCGCTGTTGTATGCCATAAGCGCATCAAAGATGAATACCCACGTAAAACCGCCACTTATCTGAGAAAGCCGTTTACCCACCAGATGCGCCCATTTTTGATCAGAGACCGCGACGATCGGTTTATCATATTCACCAAACAATACAAGAGAATTATGAGGTGATCAGATGAACAAAACCAAACTCATGCGGCTCGGCATCGGCATCGGTGCCATAATCGCCATCGCAGCAGTAGCAGTCCAGAGTTGCTCTGCGGCAACACCAGCCATGGACAAGATCAGGTTCACAGACCTGCCCTCAACAATCGACATCGAACCCGGATCGCAGGCATCCTTTGATGTGACGCTCAAGAACTCCGGAAACCAGTATGCCGACGTGTCATCAATGTCAGGTCGGTGCCGGATGCGATAACGATCGTGGGCGGCGATGAAGCAAAACTACTTGACATGGGAAAGTCGGTGACATATCATATCACAATCAGCGCAAGCGATGATATCACGCTCGGCACATACCAGTTCGAGATCGCAGATAAGTCAGATGTCGATCAGCACACGTGGGAGACCGTCAGCGTGCGCGTCAAAGGCGAGAGCACGCCGACACCGGCGCAAAATACTCTACCAGAGCAAACAGAAGCAGAGAAGTCTCCAGGATTTGGGATCGTTGCCGTGGTGTCTGCTTTGCTTCTGGCGTACCGCTCCGGTCGCACTCGACCGTAGATGAGTTGGGCGGGCAGGACGCAGGAAAACGCCAACCAGAAGAACGCGATCAGCGAGTGTGTGATGTAAATGGACACAATATTCTATTAAATGATGATAATTTCACAGATAATGGCTAACACCGCTGTTTTTCAGGCGTTTGCGCCTATATGCGCCGAGAGCGACCGAAATGCTTAAGAACATGAAATTTGTTGATACTTACGTTTACACAGCATGACATGGTCGGGAAGTCTGATGAAAACCAAATTATTCCTACTCTCGGCAGCGGTTGTGGTGATTGGTTTGTTTGCATTACCAGCAACGGTCTCGATGTTTGCGGGACAGCATTCGTGGTATGATCCAAAGGATCAGGGGATTCCCTGTGAGAAGTGTCACTGGCTTGAGTATGAGGAGATGAGAAGTGGGGAATACAGTCAGCATAGACCACATGTATATCAAAATGGCAGCACCTACCACTTCGAATGTGAGGAATGTCATAACGTGACCATAGATGTCGATGATTATTATCATGCAGGAGAGAGTGGACACTCACCAGCCCATGCTGCAAGCATTGTGTCATGTCTTGCCTGTCATGGTGCCGAACTCAATAATACTACCATGCACGAGTTAGGGAATAGATACGATATGATGTATCCCGTCACTGAGGACAGATGTGGGAAATGTCATGACATAGGGCATAATGGGGGGCTGGGGTTCTATATTGGAGAGGCTTTCATCGACCACGTCGATACCGAACTCTCCCACCCGCGTGCAGCACACAGAGCATTCTACATTGCCATGAGGGACGAAGACACCGCACTATCCGACGCAAACGAAGCATGTCTTGGCTGCCATTCCCGCACCGGCGTGAACATCACATGGGCTCGCAATAGTTATGTCAGCTACCATGTAACCTGCGACAAGAGCGGCTACAATGTTTCATGGAACACGTCAGATAATCTCGGAACGAACCGAACGGTATTTGGCAGTTCGTCCGGATGGGATTAGCGGTTATATTTTTTAATATATTTTTCTATTGCTCCCCCGCCGCCCTCTCCATCACCAAAAGGAATATATGCCCACCCGCACCGATGAACACTTATGAAAACAAGTGCGCGGTTCCTATGGATCGCTGCCGGAATTATAGCCATGTCCCTTGCGTTTGTGACCGCCGGGCTTGGCTTTGGAGAGCATCTCTGCGATCCCTCGAACTGCAGGAAGTGCCATGCAACGATATACGAGGAGTTCACCTCCACCGGCGCACACGCAAATATCACATGCGGTGACTGCCATCAGAACACGGATCTCGATTACAGCGTCCCGATCTCGTTTAATCTCACATGGCTCGATGTGCCAGCCGATACGCCGCATACAGCCATATCGATCGAGTGCATCGACTGCCATCCACACGTGTCGGATGAACTGGGCAACGAGGGCGAGGTGCATACCAGATTCTATAACGAGAGCATGTCCTTTCAGCCGGATCGCCCGAACGCGGCATGTATCGCCTGCCACACCCACACCGATGTGGAACTCAGGCGGACGCGCATGGCATATCTGAGCTACATCGTGCGTTGCGACGGAAGCGGCTATGCCGTGAGCTGGAACGGGTCGGACGACCTTGGAACAAACAGAACAAGCTATGATGATTGATTAAATGCTATAATGGTGATATAAATGACCGGAAAAGGATTGAAACATGTTATTTTTGTCGTGTCGTTGATTATGCTTATTGCCGTTTCTGCGCACGGCTGTCTGGAGGTGGGCGACGTTTTCAAGACGAAGAAGGTCGTGCAGGTGAGCGCAACGATCGATGAGGTGCCACTCGGAGATGGCATGATACCGCAGATCACAGCCGTTGACGCGGGTGCAGAAGAGATCAGTCTTCTGAAATATCCAAAGGACATTCCCCCGAACCTGCCTGGCGTATACGTCCATGTGATCTATACCAGCCACCGCATCGACTACTGGACCTCGGTTCCGTACACCGGTCCTGGAAACTATGAGATCACGGTCGGCTTGAGAGCCGTGCCGCCTGACGGGTCTGATGTGCGTGTGATCGTTACCGTGAACAACGAGGACGGGGACCGCATCGCGATGAACACGACGAATATCATTATCTGAGACCTACGCCCAGATCATCTCTTTGATCTCTGCCAGCAGATCCCTAAGATTGAAGGGTTTTAGCATAAACCGGCGTGCCCCAGACTCAAACGCACTGCTCTTGACCGCATCATCAGCACTCGCGAATATGATCTTTGCATCTGAGTTGATCTCCAGTATCTCCTTTGTAGCCTCGATTCCGTTCTTATTCGGCATCCGGTGATCCATGATCACGATCTCGGGCGGTGCATCCATCGATTTGAACATTTTAACCGCCTCATCGCCGTCATAAGCGTTTGCAACGATCTCGTGCCCGTTCATCTCAAGAACCTCGCTGTACAGTTCGTGGAGTGCTGGCTCGTCATCCACTATGAATATCGTTGCCATGGCGTGCCCCCTTCGGAAGAATTATAACAAACTTACTCCCACAGGTCTGGTCGCCCTTGACCCTGTCCTCGACCCGGACCGTCCCCCCATAACTCTCAACAACGTTCTTCACGATAGTAAGCCCGAGTCCTGAGCCCTGGCTGCTCTCGCCAGCCCGTTCTAGGCGGTTGAATATCACCTCTTTGTACTCGTCGCTTATGCCGTGCCCGCGATCCGCAACCTCGATTTGCCACTGCCTATCATCCTCTGATGAATTGATGTTGACGTCGATCTCAACAATCTCATGCGCGTCGAACTTGACCGCGTTGTTCAGGAGATTTGCAAAGACATCGAAGAGCAGATCGTTGCCCATGATGAAATACTGCCCTTCGGTTATGTTTGAATTGATCCTGACTTCCTTTGGCACCGATTTTGCGTCTTCGACAGCGCTTGCAAATGCCGGGTATATGTCAACCTCCTTTAGTTCGATCTCGCCTGATCGAACCATTGAGAGCGTTTTCACGTTGGATATGAAGGTTGCACTCTTCCTGGCATGTTTGAGCGCGGTCCGAACAGAGTTCTTGAATTTATCAGGGAAGTCGGGCATATCCAACAGGAGGTCAAGATAGCCGATCGTGACCTGATTCATGTTGTTGATATCGTGCCCCATGATATCGGTATAAAATTCTGCGCGGTGGTATTCATCCTCGATGCGCTTCTCTGCCATTTTGCGCTTGGTAATGTCCCTGAATATCGTTAATTTCGATACGCTGCCGTCGATATTCTTAAGAGGCGTCTCAATGATATCGTACGTCTTATCCATCTTGCGGGAGTACCATTCCCACCGCGCGATCTCTCCTTTCAGCACCTTTGGATTCTTACAGAGCGGACAGGGCTCTTCCCGATCATGGAACACTTTGTAGCAGATGCTGCCTGTCTGGTCTCCGAATATATTGATCAGGACCCGGTTCATAAACTCTATCCTGTAGTCGTCTGATACCACGTACACCCCATCGCTCATCGCTTCAAACATCAAATCCAGATTATCCCGCTCTTCCCTTATCTTTGCCTCAAATTCCACTGCTTTTGTGATATCTCTGCTCACTCTGACCGTACCAATCGGCACACCATCCTTGTCCTTCAACATCGCCACAGACATGCTGATATGAACCGGTGTTCCGTCCTTTCTGATCACAATCGTCCTGTGTTGCCTGATCTCCCCTTCTCTCTTCACCATCTCCATTATCCGGTCGGATTCTTCCGGATCCGCAAAGAACCTTCTGTTGTACGTTCCAAGCACCTCATCTGCCGTGTAGCCCATGTAGCACTCTGCCCCGGCATTCCAGTCACGCACGATCCCGCCTGAGTCCACAACCACGATCGCATCGGCAGAACTCTCGATAACATTTGTCAGATAATCTTTTGTCTCTCTTAGCTGCATCTCTGATCTCTTCAACGCTTCTTCTGCGATTCTACGGTCAGTTTCATCGTGATAGACCGCAACAATCTCTCCCGATGGCAGCTTGTAAACAAAATGCTCTCTCCATCCGGCAATCCTGTCGTCCTGATACAGGCTGATCGGGTGATGTTCAGGCGTGCCTGTCGCCCACACCCTCCGGAACACCTCAAGAAGCCCGAAATCCTCAACACCCGGGAACACCTCAAGAACGCTCCTGCCGATCACCTCTTCGCGCCTTATATCATCGATCGCTTCACTCCCTTTGTTGATATCTGCGAAGACAAAATCCCTGCCATCGTCCACAGCCTCATATATAGCAATCCCGTCAACCGTGTTCTCAAAGACCGCCCTGTATACGGCTTCACTCTCCTGCAACGCCTCCTCGGTCTGTTTACGCTTCTCTTCCAGCTCCATATTGTCAAGAGCGATCGCTATGCTGCTTGCTATCTCTTTCAGCAGTTCTCTCTCCCCTTTCCTGACCCTGACATCAGGCAAGAATATTATGGCGAACAACCCGAACCGCTTGCCGGCATGTTCGATGCGAGCGACCGCAACATCACTGTCGGCACAGGTACTCTCAAAGAGACAACCCACGCAATCTTCAGGTCTGTTCATGACCGTAACCATCTCTTCTCTGGCAAGCACGTCCCTTACGCATCCTGGAGGATCACTGCTGACCGTACTGTCGCAGAAACGGGAGATGCCATCACCAGGGCAGGAATTTGCAATCGATGTGAATGAATCGCCGCTAAAACACGCAATGCACGCGGCGCAGTACCGCTCTTCATTGATCACGGCATCACAGACCTGTCTGAGCAGACTGTCCCGATCCTTCGTGGTCACGACCAGATGGTTGACATCCTTGATGGTTTTGAAGATGCTGCTTAAGTGAGCCTGATGCTCTGCACGCACAACCCGCTCCACCAGAACGATGATCGTGGTGGAGACGAGTATGAGCATGGGGGCTCTGATGAAATCATAAATAGTTGTTACATCCTGTCTCAGGAAAATATGGCTGAAGACCAGAAGTGCAGCAAGGAAGATAGCCACGAAGAGACCTTTCCACCTCCACCACAGGGCTGCAAGGATTATCGGGATATAGAAGAGATGGCTGAAGACCGCGCCTGTTCCGAGCACCACATGGAAGTAGTATGTGATCGTGCAGCAACAGGCAAGCAGAATTGTCATTGCGGCAATCTTGTACCATTCCGCGCTTCCCCCAGGCATCCTCCCAATATCTTTCATGATGGCTCGCCTCCGGACAGTTCAGGCACTCTCTTATCTGTGATATTGATATATAATTGTATCGGTTCAATGGGATCGAATAAATACTTTTTTTGTTTTTATCAGCCTGCTCACGTAAAGCCTTGCCCACACAAAAGCCACTACCGATCCGATGACGTTTCCTGCAACCAGACCCCACCATATCCCGGTCAGCCCCATCCCAAGAGTGAAAGCGAACAGAACCACAAAAATCGGCGTTAAGACAAGCGTTCGTAGAATCGTTACGATAAGCGCATCCATCCCTCTGCCCACACCCTGAAACAGCGAGGATGACAGCATCCCGAGCGACACGGTTGGATAGAAGATGCATACTATCCTGAGAAACGTTGTCAGATCGGGGGCGATATGCGCCGCCCCTTCTGCCTGTGTAAAGATCGCGGCTATATGAGGGGCAAAGACGAACGTTGCGGCGGCTATAATCATCTCTATGACCAGACCAACCTTTGTTGCATAGATATGGGTAATCTTCACTTTCTCAAAGGAGTGTTCGCCAAAAGCAGCCCCGGTTACAGAGACAACTGCCGTAGCGATGCCGATTAAGGGTGCGATTGCGATGGTTGCGACACGCCAGCCCACCGAATAGACAGCCACCCCATCGGTGTTGCTGACCATCACGATTAGAACGGTCATTATCAAGGTTGTAATCGCCATAGAAAGCTGTTGCACCGAAGCTGGCAGACCAACCATGAAGATATCCCTGATGATGCATCTATCGAATCTAAAATCACTGAATTTGAATGCTACGTACGTATCCTTCCTGAAAAACAGCCAGTTTGACATGATAACCGATGAAACCCCAAGCGACACAAGTGTAGCCCATGCAGCACCTTTTATGCCCATGCCAAGCGTGTATATGAAGATCGGGTCCAGCACGATATTCAGACCTGCGCCCAGCACCATGGCATACATAGCCCGCTTTGCGTCGCCCTCGCCGCGCAGTATGGCGCCTGCTACATTTACGAAAAATATAATGATGCTCCCTGCAAAAATAACCCGGGCGTACGCGACCGCAAGCCCGGTTGTCCCGCCCGCTCCCATCAGGACAAAGATATCCCTGGCAAGGATAAAGAACGGCACCGAAAAAGCGGCTGCAAGCAGCACCATAAGAACGATCGTATGAACCGCCACGTTGTCTGTGCCCAATTTGTCCTTAGCACCGATCCTGCGGGATATGGCAGCCCCGCCACCGATCCCGAGCCCGTTAGAGAGCGACATGATGACAAAGAAGAACGGGAATACAAAACCCATCGCAGCAAGGGCGTCAGCACCAAGACCCGCGACCCAGAACGCATCAACGATGTTGTAGATCGTCTGCACCGACATCGCCACTATCATCGGTATCGACAGTTTTATGATGGCTTTTCTGGGATCGCCAAAGAGTGTTTTAACACCGTCGGTCCCCCTGCCTGGCGATGGTTCGTCAGAGGGTTTCGTCATAGAAGTCGGGTTTCTTCGCCTCCTCTGCTCATATCATGAGGTCTCATGCTCATCATCTTCGAACGATTGGGCTCATGCGGAGAGGGCAAGGGTCTTCACCTCGAAATCGTTCATTGCTTCAGATACTCAAGAGGAATGTAATACTTGCTGTACTGATCTCCCTGAAGATCCCGGAAGTCTCCGGCAGGATCCCTGACCATAACCGTGGCACGCTTGGTTATGCGGGATATAATTCCGCGATAAGTCTCCCCGTCGTATTCGAACGAGACAGCAGATCCCACCCGCAGGTTGTGTTGCTTGTGGGCGAGTTCTGCCTGAGTCACCAGTCGGTGAGTGACATCGGTATGACCGAAGATATTCCGGCTCAGGCGTTTGAAACGGGGCTTTGAGCAGCTCGTAGAGTCGAAGAGCACCTGTTCCAGCAGGTGGATGATCTCATGTTCAAGGATGCGCATCGTTGCGTCCAGCCGGTCACGGCAGACGATGCCATTCACGGTCACCTCCCGCATAACATCCTCAAATGTCTGGAAGATCAATGCCGTCGATAAGGAGATCGTATAGGTGTCGGTGCCTTTCGCGTACGTGATTTTTCCGCCCGCCCTGGTCATTCTTTCCGACAAACGGAAAAAAACCTTCCCTTTGTGCTTATTGTGGAAAAATCTATCGAAGAAATGGAGATCATACAACTCAAACAGACGTATGAGGTCATCCGCCCTGATCGCATTGAAATTCCCCTGATCCATGTCTTTGGATTCCGCAAGGGTCTGGTGGTATATTTTTCTGTTCTTTTTCCGGATCTTGGCGGGCGTATATTTAAGATTGGCTAAATCCTTTTTCATCGTCTTCTATTCCTCTTCTCCTCATGAGACCGTGCATTTCATGATTGAAGGCTTTGAGGCTCTTTAATAGTTTCTATAGTAGCCACACTTTTCCGGAATTTGCGCTTACATAATCCTTGGAGCCTTGAAGTAACCGTCCTTCTCTTTCGGTGCATTTGCAAGCGCTTCAACTTGTTTTAACGATCCGGACGCGGCGTCTTCCCTGAATACGTTATGAAGTGCGAGTACGTGGTATGTTGGCTCAACATCAGTCTCCAGTTCATCAATCTTCTCAAAATAGTCGAGTATGTCGTTCAATTGCTCTGCATATCTCTTCTTTTCGTCGCCGCTCAATTTTATGCGTGCGAGCCGTCCAACGTGTTCGACCTGATCCGGTGTGATCATGCGCTGCTATTCGGGCATCATGGTACATATTGGTATCGCAGGGATGCGGGTTATATAGCCACGCAAACATATACATACAACTCGAACCTGCTATATATGCAGATATGCATAACGCATATATCCTGCTCGTATGTACGCATGGATGATGTATGCATAGATGTGTGTACGGCGATGTACGCTATGGTGGTACCTGTCATGACCCCGGAGAAGAGAAAAGTGCAATTAACAGGCGGCTCAACCCTCATCATATCGCTGCCGATCAGATGGGCAAGAGAAGTCGGAATAAAGCCCGGCGACGAGGTCTTCCTGACTCCTCAGTCGGATCAGTCGCTCTTGATGACTACAGAGCCAAAGACCGAAGAACAGATGTACGAGACGACCATCAAGCTATTTCCTGGCGAAAGCCCCGAGAGCAACCTCAGAATACTGATCGCTCATTATCTGATCGGGTATGACATCATAAAACTGATCTCGCAGAAGGGATTCAGCGCATCCGACCGGAAATGGATCAAAGATGCCGTGCGAAAGCGGCTGATCGGACTCGAGGTGATCGAAGAGTCGCAGAATGAACTGATCCTCCAGAGTCTGCTGAATTACCGTGATCTACCGCTGGCAAAGACGATGCAGAGCATGTCCAGGATTCTCTCCTCGATGCAAGAGGATGCGATGCAGGCGCTCCGCGATAACGACCATGAACTTGCACAGGATGTTATCCAGAGGGATAACGAGGTCGATCGCTTCTATCTCCTGATCATCAGGCAGTTAAAGGCGGCGATCGAGGACGTGCGGCTGTCTGAAAAGATCGGACTGGCTCATCCGAGAGAATGTCTTGGATACCGGCTGATTGCGAAGAGTATGGAGCGAATCGGAGATCATGCCGAGAAGATAGCAAGAAACGTCATTAAACTGGACTGTAATGTCGAAAACATCGACCAGATCTGTAAAATGGGCGAGATGGCACACGCGGTCGTTACAAGGGCGATAACCTCGCTTTCCAGGAAGGATATGAAGGAAGCAAACAGTGTCATCATGGATGCGGAAAAGGTCGTTGCAATGGGGATATCAATCGACAAAGAAAGCAGGATAGATTGCGATATGACTGATGTCAGCTTCATCCTTGAGAGCCTGCGAAGGATCGCTGAGTATGGCGCCGATATAGCTGAGATATCGATCAATCTGAACACAGAGGAACTGCGGAGTTCCCGAAAGTCCCTGAAGAGCTAAAGAGCATTAACCATGAGCAGCGCCACGTAGATCACGGAGAATGCCAGCGTCGAAAGCAGCGCTACATGAACTTTGGTGAATCTGATAGCCAGAACAGCATATACGAGTATGGCAAGCCCGATCATGAGCGTGTAATCGGACAGTGCGATTGGTGTTTGCAGTAGTACGACCATGATGCATCCAGAGATGTGTTGATATTTAAGCCTTTCGGGGGTTTAAGATCGGTATCACTCGTGGGTATCGTTACTTCATCATTACGACTAATGAAGGATATTTAAGCACGAAGACAATGAAGGTTGTATCTGTGAGTTTAAACATCATCTGGGCTACAGGGGTGCATATCAAAAGCGAAAGTATTTCGGGAAATCACAGCTCTCGATGACTCGGATACATGCAGGAAACAGGGCGTCAGCTTCTTTAGATGTTTGCGGGACATATTCTCGAACACGTATTCGGGTGCACGAGATGTCTGAACTCGTTGGTGTTGTGACAGAGGGGGATGTCGCGAACTGAAGTGGTGCTTGGGTTTATCACAAGCTATTGAGCATGTACGGCCCCGGGGGTATGAACCGTGTGTGCCGGTGCAAGAATGGTTGAACTCAAGAAAAGATGCGTTTTCATGCCTCAAACATCCGGGAAATGACGTTTCCCGATTTTAGCCGATGACCCAGGAAACATTAAAAATACCATCGCATCCAATGAATGGAGCGATGGACAGATATGAATTGATCACACGGAACACGCAGGAGATCGTGACCATCGATGGCGTGAACGAACTACTTGCGTCGGATAAGACGCCGACCGCATACGCTGGCTACGAACCAAGCGGAAAGATACATCTCGGTCATGTTCTGACTGTAAACAAACTTATAGATCTTCAGAATGCTGGATTTAAGATAACCGTACTGCTCGCAGACCTACATGCGTATTTGAACGGGAAGGGGACGCTTGAAGAGGTAAGAGAACTTGCGGAATATAATAAACGATGTTTCATCGCGCTCGGGCTTGCCAGAGCAACGTTCGCCTTCGGATCCGAGTTTCAACTGGATCGTGATTATACCATGAACGTGCTCAAACTGGCGCAGGACACCACCCTGAACCGTGCGAGACGCAGCATGAGCGAGATTGCCAGAAATATGGAGCATCCGATGGTAGCCCAGATGATCTACCCGATCATGCAGGCGGTCGATATCATGGCACTCGGGATCACTGCTGCAGTCGGCGGAATCGACCAGCGCAAGATCCACATGCTTGCACGGGAAGGGCTCCCCACACTTGGGTACAGGGCTCCGGTCTGCATACACACGCCGATCCTGCTCGGTCTGGACGGCGAAAAGATGTCTTCATCGAGCGATAATTACATTTCGGTCGATGACGACGAGAAGACGGTCGAAAAGAAGATCAATCGATCGTTCTGCCCGCAGGGGGTGGTCGATGACAATCCTGTGATCGAACTCTTCAGATATCACATCTTTCCGAGATTTCCTGAAATCGAGGTCGAACGACCCCCGAAGTTCGGCGGCGATCTGTGCTACGGATCATATAGCGAGCTTGCAGACGACTTCGAGAAAAAAAATCTGCATCCGATGGATTTGAAGAAGACCGCTGCCAGTTATGTCAATTTATTGCTCGCTCCGGTCAGAAAGACGCTGCGTTAGATGGATCGGATGAGTCAGATGAATTCGAGGAGTTGATAACAATGACTTTCGCCGAGATCGGCTGCGGCGTATACCGGGACGGGAAGCGGCTTGCGACCAGGGACCAGAGTCAGAGTACCAGCGAGGCAGGGGAGTTCCGGATGTGGGACCCGCACCACAGCAAGCTCGCCGCGCTGATTCTGAAGGGTTTTATGCCGCCGATCACAGATTCTTCGCTGGTGCTGTATCTTGGCGCAGCAGACGGCGGCACCGCAAGCCACGTATCTGACATCACACGGCGCGGACTTGTGTACGCACTCGAATTCTCGCCAAGAGTGATGAAAAATCTCATTTCGGTGTGCGAATCACGTCCGAACATGATACCGATCTTTGCGGATGCGAACCATCCTGAAACGTATTCGCATCTTGTGGATGAGGTGGATATCATCTATCAGGACATAGCACAACGTAATCAGGCAGAAATAGCTCTGAAGAACGTAAAATGTTTCTTGAAGGATGAAGGCTACCTGATTCTCATGATCAAAGCAAGAAGCATCGATACAATCGCTAACACCAGAGAGATATTTGGAAAAGAGGTTGAAAAACTGCAAGAAGGCGTTTCTGTGCTGGAGCGGGTCAAACTCCCTCAGTACAGGGATCATCTTGCTGTGATCTCGGGGAAGATGAGGTCTGTCGGTCAGGCATAGCCACGGTGATTGCTGCAAAGCCGCTCCTGCCCAAAACTTTAGTATAAACAAATTTACACAGTATATATTGATGGTTTCCAGTCATTCCGGTGTGGACGTGGTTCGGAAGATAGACGGTTTGCTGGCGCAGATCGGGGATGATCTGCAGAGCAGGCATGTTATATTCAGAGAAGAGCTGAAAAAGATAGCTCGCGAGACACAGTCCGTGGATCTGACCCTCTGGGTTGAAGAGGGCAACGGAAAAGTGGTAAACGAGGTTATAACGCTCCCCCGCCAAACTTTCGAGCCGGGCACAGAGCGGTACAGCAGGCTGGTTGAGTATGTGGCAGTCTGCCTGAATATCAGGGGCGAGATTCTTGGAATGCGGCGGGTGGGAATAGAGACCGGCACCGGAGTTGATCAGGACCTGTTTCTCACGGATGTGAGGAAATATTTTGAGCGGGAATTTTTTATCACACTTCTTGATGCGAACTTTGGCAGACCGATCGACTGGCAGACCGGGAGACTCGAGCAGGGCAAGATCCGGGTCGGGCAGGTCAGATCGGGGCGGTACGAGCAGGGAAAGGCGATAGGGCTGGTGGTCACCGGAACCGACATCAGAACGGTCGCTCTTGAGAGCGGCGACATCGTATACCATGAGCAGATCACGATCGATCAGGAAAAATCGCTGGAAGAGGTGCTTGAGGCGTGCATTGCCAAAGCAGCCCGGGAAATTGATATCAGCCACATCAAAGAGGAGAATATCTACATCGGAGTTCCCGGACCTGTGGATCCATGGGGAAACATCGTGCGACTGTCAGAATCCGCTGGAGTGACCAGAGAGGAGCTAAAATCACTACAAAAGAAGTATCCGAAGATCAGTTTCATCAACGACGCCAATGTAGAGGCTGCATATAATAGAATCGTCTGGGCGGGAGATATCGCTACCAATCAGCCAACAGTCAGTCTCGTTTTGCGAAAAGGCATCGGATTTGCCATTCTTGTGGAGGGACAGTCGTTATCATGGGTCGGAGCTCCGATGGAGACTCATTTCAGGGTAAACTTCGCAGATGACGCGCCTATCTGCAACTGCGGTATGAAAGGCTGCCTCGAACTCTCAGCAGGGTGGGTGACAAGCAGGTTCCTGCATCTGGTGTCAGAGAGCGGCATCGAGCTCCCGTCTGATTTTGCGGGCAGGGCAGGATCAGGGAATGGAGGCGGAAATGGCGGCGGGGAAGGAGAACGGTGTCTGCTGGCAAGGGATGTCAGTGCTATCCTGAAATATGATGGTGGCGGTGGGGCGACATCAAAGATCGCAGCAAAGGTGTTCAGGGAGTACGGGGAGAATCTCTCGATTTTATTCGGGGAACTGGCGCGGTTAATGGGCGTTTCGGGGTTCTGGGTGGTGCTCAGTGGCGGCATGGTCAATCAGCGTGCAGTGAGGGATGAGATCGTCAAGGGTTTTGCAGAAGGGATCGATAACAAATTCCCCGGGCTCAGGATAGAGATTCTGCGCAGAACAGAGGAGACTAAAACAGAAGAAGAGATAATCAGATATGAACGGACCCCTGAAAACTGGCAGGGCGCTGTAGGTGCTGCTCTCTGCGCGTTGCAGGACAAGCAGATGAAGATGGGGATGGAACCAGACGTAAAAATGATGATAGGCGAAGCAGAAGAAGTTATTCCATCCGAGATAGCCGAAATATTCTACACAGAAAGAAAACTATCTGTTCAGACCATCATTGGCGCAGCTGGCGCGTCAGGGGGCGGAAAGACCTATTTTATCAAAACGCTGAAGAACCGGCTGGAAGAACTTGGTAAAAGCGATAAACGGTTGGAGGGGGTGAAAGTGAAAATAATAACGATGGATGACTACCTGATACAAAAAGAGAAGCGGAAGCGGGGTGGAATCCGGGCGAAGTATTCTCTCAAACGATTATGGGATGATCTGATGGCTATAAACGTGGGACATACGATCTATCACCCCGTATTCGATCAGGTCTCTCGTGTGAGATACACGAGGCTCGGACGATTTCTGGATGATAAATCCGCCAGGCTCGGTCATCGACTGTCTGAAAATAATACCGAGTTATTCCGCAGGATCAATCGTCTGACCGAGTGGTCCGGAGAGGCAGGAGTGAAATTGAAGCCGGTTAAGAACACCATCGTCATTGTCGATGGTATTCTGGCGCTGGATGATCCGGTGATCAACAAATTGTACTACGATTACCGCATCTTTGTACATGCGCCATGGATATGGCGGCTATGCGCTGCAATCTCCAGGGCACGGCAGGAAAAATGGTACAAAGGCGCAAATACCGCAGATATCATCGAGAAATTCGTGTTTAAGCGACCGGAAGAGGAAGCCATCATAAACGTCACCTATCTGGACGCAGATATACTTGTGGAGAACGATTTTTACGAGAAGAATGTTGATTCCACCTTAAAAAGTCTTTTGGGCGAAGTATATCACAGTCTTGACAAAACCCTACATGCTCAATACTATATTGTTTATGCACTCATGGAAGATCACGGCTATGATGCAAAAGCGCTCTTTAAAGAGAAACTCGAAAGTATAAACGAGTTGATCAGGGAAAGCAGGATAGAGGACATGTATGAAGAGGATGCCGGGATAAAACTCAAGGAAGGAGTCTGTAGAATGGTGGAATCGTGTGATTACAGCCGTAACGGCTGATCCATGCCCGCGCATGGCTTGACACACCCCAGTGACCTGCCGCACCTGATCGCCTCGCGCAGTTCCATCAGGTATTCATCCATCTTTGAGAGCCGGGCGCATATCTGCCGCTCATCCTCAGTGGTCTCGATGATCTCGGCGATTCCGCCGTTCTTTGTGACGATGCGCCGCTCTGTCGTCAATGCAAGCACAGGATCGTGGGTCACGACCAGAACAATTTTCCCTTTTCCAGATAACAGATTTAGAGCCGCTTTTTTCTTGATTCCCGCGTTCTCGATCTCGTCAATCAGCACCACAGGCGAATCGCTGATGATTGCGATGTCTGCAACCATCAATGCCCTGGACTGCCCGCCGCTCAGGATGGTTAGCTGGCTATCTGCGGAGATTGGCTCGCCTGTCAGGCGGTTCGCGGTTTCGATCGTTCGCTCAGGCGTATCAGAGTTTTTGCCCCTGCTCTTCGCATGCATCCGCAGGAAATCGATGACGGTCATATCGGCAAGAAAACGCATATTCTGCGACAACTGGGCGATTCTCTTCTTTTTCGTATCCATTCGCAGTCCATGATCCGGTTCTTCTCCATTGATCAGTATTTTTCGCTTTGAAGGTGTATCACGCCTTGCAAGCTGTTCGATGTCCGAGATGAGCGTGCTTTTTCCAGAACCTGTCGGACCCACGATGCCAACGATCTCTCCTGATCGTATATGCACCTCATCGATGGATTCCGGGTTGCAATCCTTATCAACGCCACCTAAAATCGTGATATCTGAAATATCTGAAATGTTGGTCATAATACCTCCATAATTTCATCTAAAATCCGGTCCGATCTAGCGTCCGCCTCTATCACAAGATCTGCACTCAGATGGTTGGGCGAATAGTCCTCTTTCAGCCGGGACAAGCCGCCTCCTGTGATATTGAGCAGAATCATATCATCCGGATCGACCGAATTGGTATCAACGGCTCGGCACAGTGCAGCGACAGCGATTGCAGCCGGGCGCAGGATATCCACGCCCTCAGCATCCTCAAACATCCGCTTTGCATCGCGCGCTTCATCGTTCTCGATCGCATAGACCATGCCCCGCGTTTCGGCGAGCGCGTCTGCAACCCCTCCTCTGATGCCGTACGGCGGGTTTCTGTTGGACAATATGTCTGTGTACGTCTCTTTGATCATGGATTTGTCCGGAACGTCCTCCGGGGAGATTACGCGCCTGTTGCCCGCCCATGCGTTGAATATCGGCGCAAACGGAGCACTCTGTGCCAGATGAAGGCGTGGCATAAGGTCCCCGAATCTCCCGTCCCGGATCAACCGGATGGAAGCCTCCCATGCGGCAATGCCACCGGTTCCTGAGCCGATCGCCTGAAAGTAATGCTTCGGGAGCGTCTTCATACGTAGCACCGCATCGAGCATCACAATCCCCATGCCGTCCCGCCGGGCGACGTTCCTTGCGCCGCCCTCGCTCCTGAATCCGTCGATCGATCCGATACGGTCACCGAGCATGATCGCATCGTAGTAATCGCCATCGACCGCGATCACCCGGACCTGGTCAGGGACCTCGTTCGTGATCCAGAGACGGTACATGCAGGACACCGGTATCACGATGACCAGCGGAAGTCCTGCTTCCGATGCGGTCTGGGCGAATGCCCGTGCGGTATTGCCCGCAGAAGAGACCACGAATGTCTTATTGCCGTGTTCGATCGATCGCTGGAGGGTTGCGGGCGATTCAAGCTCTTTGAAGCTGCATGTCTTGATAAAGGCTCCGCGCTCTGGCAGGTATCCGCTGAAACTGATGTATAGATTATGCAGTCCAAGTTCCTGCGCAAGCCCCTCGCTTCGGTACGTGACAGGCGCAGCCCCGATACCCATGCTGCCAGAAACCGGAAGCCAGTCATGGAACTTCCAGATTCCGGGCAAATTCTTCAGGGTGAGCCTGCTTTCCGCGTATTCGGTGCGGAGCAGCGCGTTATCGTGACAGCCAAGCGTGTAATGATCCTGAACTATGCGGTTGCACTGTAGACATCGCAGTCGGTATCTGCCCATGCACCGGACTTATGGGACTCATGTATATAAGATTATCCAATTTCGAGAAAATTTTATCCTTATTGTGAAAAAATTCTGGTATATTTGGCAGAATTGTGTTAAAATGGGTGAATGGTGTCTATGCCCAAACGTCTCTGTACGGTGGACCCTGCCCGGGACTGCATCCGGGGGATACTTTGGGATACTTTTATGCATCACGAACCGCATATTTATCATTACTACAAACCTCATAATGATTATCATAATCATTATGAGAAGTAGTGTGGGAGTGTGGTGAAAATGCAGAACACAATAGACAAAGAGCGAATAGAAAGAATAGAGCGAATAGAAAAGCTGAAGCGAGAGAAAAATGCGATTATTCTCGCACACAACTACGAAAGAGCCGAAGTCAGAGCCGTGGCAGATGCCGTTGGCGGCTCTTCAGGACTCACAGAGGCGGCGAGCGAGGCGAGCGCCGATATGATCATTGTCTGCGGTGTCGATTTCATGGCAGAGATGGCGGCGGTGTTAAATCCGGACAAGAAAGTCCTCTCTCCCGTCCGAAATGCGGTCTGCCTGCTGGCACGGCAGCTTTCGCGGGAGGCGCTGAACGAGGCAAAGAAAGAGAATCCGGGCGCCGAGGTCCTCCTCTACATGAACTCGCTTGCAAATACAATCGCGCTTGCTGACTGCGTCTGCACCGCTGCAAACGCGCTCCAGGTCGCAGAGATGATGGGCGGCGATTTACCCCTCCTGTTCGGTCCGGATCACTGCGTATCATACTACATACGCAAGGGGACTGGAAGGGAGATCATCACCGTTCCTGACCGCGGGTTCTGCCCGGTGCACTACAAGATATCACTCGCTGACCTTATGAAGGCGAAAGAGATGCATCCCGGTGCAAAGGTCGTCGCTCATCCGGAATGCCGACCCGAAATCCAGGATCACGCAGATTATCTCGGTTCAACCGGCGAAATAGTCAGATTTTGCAAAGAATCTGATGGGCAGGAGTTTTTGGTGGCTGCCGATGTCGGGCTATCCTCTATGCTCCGGAACGAGGCTCCTGACAAGACGTTCTATCCGGTATCAGAGGCTACGATCTGCGCAAGCATGAAAATGCCGACGCTCGCGAAGGTAGAAGAGGCGCTTGTGACCGATAAGTTCAGGGTCACTGTGCCGCGTGATATTGCAGATGCTGCAAGAATACCGATCGAGAGGATGCTCGGGTGGTCCTGACGGGCTGCCCCAAGCGGCCCTCCCAAAACCGCACCCACCAGCCCTGCGATTCCGGGATGGCGGCTTTGCGAAACGTCCCGACCGGGACTCGAACCCGGGTCCAACGCTCCGGAGGCGTTGAGGATATCCGCTACCCTATCGAGACTTTTGTGTGCGTGGTTATGATCTGTGGTCTTCTCAGATAAGGATTGCGTCCCGCCCCTGGGGTTGTCACGCCGCCATGGTCCTGACAAACGCTTTGGAGTTGTTGATTTTGGGGTCTCGTGTTCCATCGCTCCAGGGGTCAGGATATCCGGAAGAATCAGAGTTATGACCAAAGCACCCGATTAAGTTAACCGTCCCGCTCATGGGGGCATGCTCCGAAAATAGCTGCGCTCAATTACATCCTGCAACCCTCTGAACACGGTAGCCAGAGCTTCTCTGGCTCTCGAATCATTGAACGCTTATCCCCCACATCAGACTTTCGTTTTCGAGCAGCCTCAGCTCCGACCTCCTTCTAATAGTGGGACTGGTAAATATATATTTCGATATCATCCCCGAAACACCCTCCCGACCCTCACCTGAAACACGGTCACATCATTGATTACGTGACCTTTGCGGTCACGTACCGTCGTATTGTACGTAAACACCCCATCTTCCGGAACGATCTCGCTCTGGAGCACCGTATCGTTCTGTCTGAGCTCGAGACGCGCCTTTCTGCCCTTCAGATCGATCTCTGTTACAATGAGCATATATCCGTATCCAAGATCCCACGTATGCCCGACTCCGAATATCCTGTGCTCCCGTTCCGTGAAATTGACCGGGAGCCTGCCAATCGTCACATCTTCGCCGTCGTTTCGCAGTACAAGATAATCGTCACCATCCTCCACCCCGTACCGGTATCCGGAGATGTGACATGCGTAGCAGTCCACATCCTCAGTCTCGATATGGATTCTGGATGCAAGGACCGTGCCATCGAAGGTAACAACGCCCCTGAGACCGGCGGCAAAGATATCGCTGACTGTCAGGTTGCAAATCGTTGCATTCCCGCTCTCTGCAAGTCCTTTCACCTCATACTCGAAGTTATCCCCAACAGTTACCAGTTCATCCTTCACAACCGCTCCATGGCGTGTCAGATTGATCCAAACGCAGCTTCCCGATGAACTGATCGGTCCTACCGTGATTTCGTACTCGTTCTTCAGTCTCCAGACTTCTCCTGTACGGAGCACCT
>DAOVGO010000139.1 GCA_030672345.1 Methanosarcinales archaeon
TGAGGGATGAGAACCTCGGAAGAGTCTTCAAGCTGGATGCGTTCATCCTCTCGTCAAACAGGGGATGCAACGCAGATCCTCCTTGCAGGTACTGTGGACAATCGAGCAAAAATGCAAAGTTTTTCACAAAGGTAGCAACTCCTGCGGACGTGGCTGAATCTGCGAGAATCGCCGAGCAGATCGGATTCAAGGGTGTTCAGTGTGGAGGCGGTTGTTCCGGGAACCATGGTGCAGAGGCGGTCGCGGATACGAAGGTCGTGACGGAGTCAACGAGCCTCGACGTCTTCGTAAACTACGGGGCTGATATGTCTGAGGAGAATATCCTCAAACTCAAGGAGCTTGGCGTGGGCAGGATTGGCTGCTCCTTCGAAACGATGAACGAAGAGTTGTTTAAGAAGATAAAACCGGGAGACAGCTTGCAGAAGAGAAAAGAGGTTGCACAGCTCATAGATGAACATGGTGTAAAGCTCGCAACCGGGATAATGATCGGGATAGGCGAATCATACACAGACCGGGTAGACCATATCTTCCAGCTCAAGAATTTCAACAATCTGAGCACGGTCTACATCTCGGGCTTCTTCCCGATCCCGGGAGCGGCGATGGACGAGTACCCGCCAGCAACTGCGATGGATATAGCCAGAACCATGGCTATCACCCGTCTTGTCCATCCGGATGTAGACCTGGACGGATCGTTTGGAAGGGACGACCATCTGCAACTCTGGATGATGGCTGGAGCAAATCGCAGGATAATTCACGGGATATTCGAACCCGTAGATAAAGCTGCATTCACCAGACGCTTTCATGTAGAGTCGAAGCAGATCGGTGGTGACTATCTCTTCACGAATATCCTGCCGATCTACGTGGAGATGATCGAGCAGATGGGGCTCATCCCGGGATTGTCCGGATTTGAATAAGGTTGAGGAGGTACATTAGATGAATCTGAATAGACCTGAATCAAGAATTATTGCATCACTTTTTGCGATGGCGATGGCGCTCTCGCTTGTACTGCTGCTAACACTACCAGCCGCAGCATCAGACTACACGCTTGAGATCTTCGGGAACGCGAACGAAGACGACACGATAAACATGCAGGATGTGACGTATACCGAACTGATCATCCTCGAATACCGCGATCAGACGGAGCTATCAGATGCCAAGTATGACGGCAAGATCAACATGCAAGACGTGACCCAGATCGAGCTCGTCATTCTGGGACGAGAGAAGGAGCTTACATTCGTAGATTCCATTGGAAAGGTGGTAACCGTCTGCAAGCCAGTGACAAGAATAGTTACCCTTCCTCCCAGTTCACTCGAGTCTGTCAGAACAATTGGAGCAAAGGACAAAGTGGTCGGCGTGAGCACGTATTTAAATGAAATGTTTTTTCCAGAGTTATGTAAGTTGCCGTCGGTCGGATCTTCATGGTTCACACCAGATTATGAGGCAATACTTGAGCTCAATCCTGACGCCGTTCTCACGCTAACAAAATATAATCCTGGAATGGAAGATAAGCTTGGACCAGCAGGTATAACAGTTGTTCGCTTAGAGTTTAACGACCCAATGACGATGTCAAAGGAGCTGAAAAAGCTTGGATACATTCTCGACACGAAGAACCAGGCTGAGGAGTACTGTGATTGGTATGAAGGTTGCATGGATAAAATCAAAGGTATAACAGAGGACCTTTCAGAAGAGGAGATGCCACGTGTGTATGTAGCCACTTCCCGTCGTGATATTCCTGACAAAGCTGCAGGTAAAGGCGATCATAAGGATAAGATATGCACAGTGGCAGGTGGCATCAATATTGCTGGCGATCTTGTAGGAACCCCCAACGTAGATATGGAGTGGGTGATAGTGCAGAACCCTGATATTATAGTCCTAGCTGTGCCTTCTATGCTTCCCACCGACATATCGCAGGGTTATGACGAAGATGACCCGACAGAAATGAAGGAGTTTAGAGAGGAGGTCATGAGCCGTACAGGATGGGAGAACATCGTAGCGGTTAAGACTGAAAACGTATACCTGCTCGGATGGCAAATCCAGCTTGGACCATCCGCCATTGTTTCGGTTGCGTACATGGCAAAGTGGTTCCATCCTGAGCTATTTGAGGACATGGATCCGAGTGCGATTCATCAGGAATACTTGACAGAGTTCCAGGAGCTGGACATCGATCTGGATGAGCACGGCGTATTCGTGTATCATCCGGAGGAGCATCCGGATGGAAAATAAAATGCCGCAGGAATATAAACACGAACAAACCACAGAACCAGAGAACAACAGTGCACCGGGCTTCATGAGACCGCTTATCAGTGCTTATGGTCTGCCCCTGCACGGGATGACCGCAATTCCTGGAAAGATCTCTGGCTCTCTGATGATCGTTGATATGATCGAAGACGCGATCCCGTTGATCCACGGTCCGATCGGATGCGCATTTCAGAGAAAGATCAATCCTTTCAGACCCTATCAGATATTCTATGAGACGCCATGCACCAACATGAACGATGTAGACGTTGTGTATGGTGGAGAGGAGAAGCTCGAAGAAGGGATCAAAGAGACCTACGAGAGGTATCATCCGAACCTGATCGTGGTGATAACCACCTGCCCGAGCGATCTGATCGGAGACGATTTCGGGTCTGTTGTAAAAGAGGCGAAGGGAGACGTTGGTTGTGACGTCATCTACACAGCAGGCGATTTTGTCGGGAGGTCAAAGCCGATCGGGCAGCAGGATACGCTCTATGCGATCACAGATCAGATGCTCTGCAACGGCAACGGAGATCTGGAGCGAAACGTTGGATCTGTGAATATATTCACCTATCAGGTGCATGGTATCGGGTCAAAGGTGGCGGAGATGGCTTCAGTCTTGGGCGAGATTGGAATCGGGATGAACAAGATCTTTTTCGATCACACGGTTGTAAAGGATCTGTACGATCTTCCGAAGGCGGATCTGACCATAACCAATACCAAGATGGTCTGGACAGAGCTGATGAAGAAACGGTTCAATGTTGATCACTACGAGCTCATGTCGTTTGATAGGTACGTAAAGACCCGCGACCCGGAGTTACTCAACCCGTACGGGATAGAGGGCGCTGCAAGGGTCTTTATGGAGATTGCAGAGCGGCTGGACATGGAGGGTGAAGCAGAGGAAGTGATTGCCAGAAGGAAGAATGATGCGCTACAGCGACTCTCCAGGATCACAAAAGACCTTGCAGGTAAGAAGATTGTCGGCATGAGCCCGGCGATGCTTCGTGATACCGGAATGAAGACGAGTGTGATCATACACCGGACACAGGGTATGGAGAAGCGGCTCACGAAAGATGCTATAAACGAGAGACTGGATATGAACGTTGAGCTTGCGAGAAGATACGGATCAGATCCGGAAGTACTTGTAAATCCAACATTTGAAGAGGAGGTACGGGCAATCAAGAGAACAGGAACCGATATTGTTTTTTCATCTGGCGCTACTGCTCACAGATACAATAAAGAGGGCATAAGAACTTTCAATTTTATGGATTTCATGCGTTTTCATCAACGAGTCGGCTTTGAACCCGCAATCGAACTCGCAATCCAGCTGAGAGCGGCGCTTAAGCGGCCCCAGCGAAAGAAGAATCCACTCCTTGGTATGCTGAAATACGACACAGAGAGACCCAGTCTGCTCCCGCAATGGGCGACTCTTGCTGATGTCTTCGGCATACTCAGAGAACGTGCGGTGGGTGACAAGGATTCAACTGAGGTGTGTGAGCTATGAGTGAAATGATGACAACAGGAGTTCCGGATTTCGTAGAGATGGGTTACGAGTTGGTAGAAGAAAGAGAGAAGGAACACAGGGACGCCATTCACGATACGTTCCGTGACCGCATCTTCCATGGCATTCACCAGAACACGACATGGCAGCTCCATAGATACGGGATAAACTGTAAGCTATCCGGTTCTGTCTATGCCGTATCCGAGATTGAAGGTGCAATACCGCTGATACACGGACCTGCCGGCTGCGCTTTTCACCAGCGATTGACGCCCCGCAAGATATATGCGCCCATCTCTGATATGCCATGCACGAACCTTGATGAGAGGGCTACGATCTATGGTGGCGAGGAAGAGCTTCGTGAGAAGATCATCGAGACGTATCAGAGATACCATCCGGACCTGATCGCGGTTCTTCCGGCGTGCGTCTCAGGGCTTGTCGGAGACGATCTGCAGGGCATAATAACGGAAGTCGATCTTCCATGCGATCTCCTGCACGTTCCATGCGAGGGCTTTGCCCACAGAAGCAGGCAGTCGCTTGATGTTATGATGAAGGAGCATCTGAAAGCATGGAAAGATCCGGGCGTGTTTCCGTTCCGTGAGATCAGAGGCTGCGGTCACATGGAGGTGATGCTCACAATCGTTGACCAGCTGATGGAGGAGCAGGATGTACAGGAGCACTCGGTGAACATCGAGACC
This sequence comes from Methanosarcinales archaeon, assembly GCA_030672345.1. Classification (GTDB taxonomy): domain Archaea; phylum Halobacteriota; class Methanosarcinia; order Methanosarcinales; family Methanogasteraceae; genus Methanogaster_D. Next base: position 4,432 of record DAOVGO010000139.1, read on the forward strand.
TTTGGCGGCAGGCGCACCTTCGGATATGCGAGACAGCTGGAGGAGACAAAGAAGCTCTTTGCAAGTATGGGGATCACGGTTCAGACATCGCTTCTGAGCTGCACGGTCGATGAACTGAAGAGAGCACCTGCTGCAGAACTCAACATCGTCGGGCGTGGCATCCGCTGGGCAGAGCAGATGGAGAAGGAATTCGGCACCAGATATCTCCTTCGAAGGTGGTTCTTCTATTCAGGGCTCGATGGTACCGATAAGTTTCTGATGGAGATGGCATCAAAACTCGGCGTGGATGGTGAAGCCGAGGAGGTTATTCTGCGAGAGAAGAACCGTGCACTCAAAGAACTTGAGAGGTACGGTAAGATCTTTGCGAATTATGACTTCGCCCTCTTTATGCAGGGGTTCTTCTTCACGCCTCATTCGGTGCAGGCGTATCCTGTTGACTATAACATACCACTGAAGTACCTCTGTCTTGATACACGCCGGCTAAAAGAGCACAACGTCTCGGACGAGACGATCGAGGGCATCATCAAGAACACCGGGGAACTCCTCGATGAATGGGATCTTGATGTGGAACTCGTTCTAAACCCGACGCTGAGCGAGCTATCCGAGGTTGCGAAGAAGGTTGACTATGTCCTTGGTGGTCGAAATACTGCGTTACTGTATGAACAAGCAGGTATCAATGTGTTAGACACCTCAATTGGCATCCATTCATCGCCATTCGGGTTCGATGGTAAGGTCGAGTTTGCGATGAATCTTCTGAGGGAGATGAAGCGAGAGCACAATACAAGAAAGACCATCGTTTCAAGGCTCAATTACGATGAGACGTACTATCCGATGCTTGCAGACTCGACATGTTTAGCAGCAAGAGAGATGTGGTCAGGGATGTGGAGTATGAGGGGCGGAGGTGACGGTTATGATGGACATGGTGGATCAGGTGCTGGAAGGAGGCATAAACAATGGCAGGAATCATAAACTGGAATGAGTTATGGAAGATGATGAGGTCAGGGCGAAGAAGAGAGGGCAGTTCTGGCAGTTCGTGGGACGAGCGAGCAGGGAAGTTCAATGAATCCTCGCTGCGTAACAGAGAGCGTACCGAGAAGCAGCTGGCAAACCTCGAATTGA
>DAOVGO010000113.1 GCA_030672345.1 Methanosarcinales archaeon
TGGGTCGGGTGCAAGCTCGCAGGCTGGATATAATTGAGACGCGCAGGCAGAAGGTGCGATATAATCTGAGGGGGCTAATTCATGAAACCAGAAACTTCCGCAGCCTGCGCAACCACGTATTTATCAGAAGTTCTATTTTAAGTTTTCTGACCGATGGCTTTATATACCCTCGAAACTAATACAAAACTATCGCAAAAGTATCAGTAAACTTTTGTGAACAAATCCATTCGCTTCGGCTCGCATCGGCTTTGCTCACCTCGAGTCAAATCAAATCGGAGAAACCAACATGGTAAAAGTAAAAACAATAACCCTGAACAAGATCAACGTTGCGGTAAAGTTTAATCGCATCGCATTGAATGCCGACTACACCGAAGAGAAGGTCGGAACGAAGACAAAGAAGCGCACTATTCATCTTCCGTACCTGCAAGATGGATTGATCAGCATCCCTGCGCAGAAGTGGACTATCGGTTGGCTGAAGTCGCTTTTCGGAAAAACCAAAGACACGCGTACTACGTCTGTGATGCTGCCAAACGGGCAGCTTAACTGGACGCTCGGCAAAGCAGATGAGATCCTCCGCGGAGTTCCAGTTGATCAGTGGACTCCACCGGAATCCGCCGCACCGTATGAACTGGACGCGGGACTATCAGATGTCGGATTGTTCCCGATTCATGAATGGGTCGTTAATACGATGGGGAAATCGGTAACAAAGCTGTACTACATGATCGATGGCACGGACAGCCGGACGGTGCCACTTGAGGTCATCACAACGCTTCAGGCGAAGTCGGTTGAGGATGCGTTCAAGCGGATGGGCGGTTCGCTCGGGATGGGTCCGCGTGCCGCATGTATCCGGCATGGAACGTTCGTGGTGGAAGACTTCTCGATCACACCGCTTGGTGAGGTGTCGTACTGATGTGTGTATCGGATCGGATGTCAGAGTTCGGTCCGATAATTCACAGATCAAATCATGTCAGGTCGATTCGTTTCAAATCGAATCAATTCCACTCTTGTCAAATCAAATCAGAGTCCCGCGCCATCCATCGTCAAACATGGGTGGTGCAATCGGTGGGCGCAAGCTCGCCACGCATCGGGTCATGTCGATCCAATTCCTTTCGTATCCTGTCGGATCAGATCAAATCAAATCAGAGTACACAGACAACAAGAGGTAAACAAACATGGAAAACGGACAATACAGAAGAACAGAGCATCATCTGGTGCTGCTGTTCGATGAACTTGACAGACTCTCGGAACTGTTCGATCTCGGTGCTAAATCCATCGATTTCGACATAAAAGGCAACAAGACGTTGAAAAAGAACGCCGTCAATACTATGCACGGCGTATCCATCTGCACACATTCATTCGTAAATGTGAGTCTAAAAGGCATTGTTGCACACAACGCAATCGAAATACAAACCATGATAAGCGATCTCGCCAGACATGGAGCCACGACCTGCTATGTGACGCGGATGCTTGTTGAATGGCAGGATGGAAGGATCGATCAATGGAAACGCAGCACTATCTCATCCATTGCGCAATACGTCAAGCGATCCAGCGGAATAGCACGACGGAACGTTCTAACGATCACAAGACCAACTCCCGACGAACTTGTTCCGCTTGGGACGCGGTACGGAGATCTGGCATCACCCACAAATTGCCCCATCGACTATGTAGAGGGCAACGAAGTGAGAACGTGTGCCGGACTGCAAAAAATGTGGTGATATAATGACCAGAGAACCAGCATCCAGAAAGTGCCCCAAATGCCGAGGTATGCGGCACAAGATCCACGCACTTGAGAATGACATCGCAGTATGCGACGTATGCGGGCACCGAGAGAACATCAAGTATGGGGGGAGATGATGCCAGCACTATCGTTTCAGGAAGAGTGGCTTGACCCCCTGCTCCGAGGCGACAAGCAGCAGACAACCCGCCCGCAGACCGACCGAATCAAGGTCGGTGATGTGTGCAACATCTATAACCAGCAACGACGGCGGATCATAGACAAGGCGTTCAGAAAACCAACCCGATTAGGAGTTGCCATGATTTTTCAGATGATTGAAGATGAGGGGAGATATCCACGTCCTGAGTGTGATACATCATTTGGATATTCAGTTGATCCATACTACGCTCATTTCCTCGGCAAAGTCGAGATCACAGAGGTCTTCGACTTCAAACCGTGGATGCATCAAGGGCATGGACGTAATGCCTATTATGAGATGTGGGCAAAGGCAGACGGATTCACAGACTTCGCGGCTGCCGATGAATGGTTCACGAAGCAATACGGCGAGAACTGGATGCAGCAGGCGTGGACCGTGATCAGGTGGGACGGATGGGCGGAACGATATTT
>DAOVGO010000021.1 GCA_030672345.1 Methanosarcinales archaeon
CATCCTGGCATATTGCATGGGGGTGCTGCAATCATGCAGATCATGCGCGCAGAGATTGTGTTAATATATAGGAGGTAATAAATATGGTAAATAAGAAGATACTGTTGAGTGTAACAGTAATTGCAATGCTCACACTGTCCGCTCTGGTGGTGTGGGCAGGTGAAGGCGCAGAGGAGGAGCAAGAGATGCTGCTTGCGGCATCCACTGTCACTCCGATGATGAATTATCAGGGACAGCTGACTGACAGCGCAGGAGATCCGCTGACCGGAACGTACACGATGACTTTCAGACTGTACGAGGTCGCTTCCGGAGGCACGGCTCGGGATACGGACACGCACACGGTAGTGGTTACCGATGGCTAGTTCAACACGGAAATAGACTTTGATCAGCGCTACTTCGATGGCAGAGCACTGTGGCTCGGGATAACGGTTGGAACCGATTCCGAGATGGCGCCAAGGCAGGAACTGAGACCGGTACCCTATGCAATGAGCCTCAGACCTGGAGCAAGAATCATCGGTTCAGCGTATCCCGCGCTCCACGCTGAGTCCACACATCCCTCTGGCAGAGGCATTCGCGGCTATGCGACCGCGACCTCGGGCACCAACTACGGGGTAGTGGGTGCGTCAAAGTCACCTGATGGCTACGGAGGGTACTTCTACAACACGAACACCACTGGCGGCACTGGTGTTTATGGCGAAGGCGCTATCTATGGCGTGCGCGGCAAGGCAGACCTGTCCTCATGGCGCGGTGCGTTCCCACCAGCTATCTATGGCGTGTACGGTGAGACCGTGGACTTGCCTGGTTTTGGCACAGGCGTCTATGGCAGGGCTAACACCGGTGTGCATGGATACGGAACCACTAACAATGGTGTTGACGGGGTTGCAGCCTCCACCCGCGGCAGGGCTTACGGCGTGTTCGCCATGAGCATGTCCCCTGACGGAGCAGGAGTCTATGCTGTGGGCAAAGACCACGGCGCAGATCTCATCCTGGGTGGCAATGCCAACACTGGGGTTGGAGATAATGGCAATATACACTCCGATCCTGCCTACGCCAGCAGCGACATCGTTCTCGTAACAAACGATTGTATCCGGATCGATCTGGACAACGACGGCAATGGCGAGGACGCTGACTTTGAGATCTACGATAAAGATGATAATCGCATCTTCGATGTAGACGAAAGCGGAGAAGTCTACGCTGACGGCTCCTTCCACTCCGGCGGCGCTGACGTAGCCGAGTACTTCCCGGCACCTGAAGACCCGGAACCCGGAACCGTGATGACAATCGACCCAGCCGGTGGCAGCAAACTCCGATCCTCTGCAATTGCTTATGACACCACAGTCGCTGGCATCGTCTCCACAGAACCCGGAGTCTCGCTCGGCACAAAGGAAGACGGAAACGATGGCGAGAAATTGATCGCGGTCGCGGGTCGTGTGCCGTGCAAGGTGGATGCGAGTTACGCTGCAATCAAGCCAGGAGACCTGCTCACAACATCGGATACGCCGGGACACGCGATGAAAGCGACAGACCCACAGATTGGAATGATTCTCGGAAAAGCCCTGGAGCCACTTGATTCAGGAACAGGCGTGATTGAAGTGTTGGTCATGCTGCAGTAGAACCGGGGGGAGAAGATGAAAAAACAAGTCGCATTGGTACTTATGGGGCTCCTCTGCCTTCTCGCGGCAGGCACCGCGTCGGCACACTCATCAGAGAACTATGCCCTGAGCTGGAACGTGATCAGTGGCGGAGGCGGCGAGATGCACTCTGCCAGCTACGCGATGAGAAGCACCATCGGGCAGACAGCGATCGGACTTTCGAGCGACGGCTACCTGCTCGAGGCGGGATACTGGTATCGCGTTGCAGGCGCTGCAGGTGATCCGATAGCTCGATACGACGCCAACGGCAATGGATACATAGACAGGGACGAGCTGAAGACTGCAATATACGACTATCTAAAACCACCTATCGGGACAGTAATCAGCAGAGACGATCTGAAGACTCTGATCTATG
>DAOVGO010000097.1 GCA_030672345.1 Methanosarcinales archaeon
CCATCCATGCCGGAATTCCGCCTGACCCCTCCGTCCTTGTTTGGACCAAACCAGCCTCATCCCCGACTCCGACTTGACGTCCCTACGCCAGATGCACTGAGGCTGGTAGGACTACAACTGGATCCAACCTTGATTCGACCAGCGCTGCTTCAGATCGATCCAGGGTTGCTCACACCACCCTCACCAACCACGACAGGTACCGTACCGGAGCCGGCAGAGACGCCTCCGTCCGAATCCGCCCCGCTGGTACCTGCCGGACCTGGTCCCGAGACGCCGCGAGAGGCGAGTGGAAGCAACATCGTACGGGCTGTTATGGCCGTCCCGGCGGTTGATACAGCGTTGACCAATCTCCGGACACGGGCACTTGAACAAGTGGAGAGGGATTGGGGACGCCTGAGTACCGGAGAGCAGATCGCAACCATCGCCACTACAGCGATAATCGGTGGTGGTGCTCTCGCCGGGGTCCTTTCGCGCCCTGAGACCCGGCAAGCGGCATTTGATTTGTTGAATGGTCGAACATTCCCGGTCCCGGGTGTCGAAGGGCTACAGTTTGAGGTGGGTATCCGCGGCAACGATTGGACGGTTGGGTTCCATCTCGATGTCGGAGCGCTTCTGCCTGCTTCCTTAGGTTTCGGTCCATCATCGCCGAGCGCCTTTGGCGCTCCTCGCATCCCAGAGGGAGAATCGGAGAGCGAATCGGGCGCTGCGGTTCAGCACCAGATGGGAGAACCGCAGGTGCAGCAGCAGATAGAGGAAAGAGAGGAAGAGGTACTCCATGCCAAAAACCTCCCTGACCTGACCCAAGAAGTCACTCCGAATATGGAAGCCCGCATCAACGCCATCAGGGGTGGTGGGCAGCCTCTTCCCGCATCCACCCGTGTCTTCTTTGAACCGCACTTTGGTTATGACTTCGGTCAGGTGCAGGTACATACCGGCACCGATGCTGATACGCTCAACCATGGGCTGAACGCCCGCGCTTTTACCGTCGGACAGGATATCTTCTTTCGCCAGGGGGAGTACAACCCTGGTAGTTCGAGTGGTCGGGAAATCCTGGCACATGAGTTGACCCATGTGGTGCAGCAGCATGGGGGATTTTTAAAGATTCAGCGAAGTGTTGAGCCTTTCCACATAAATTGTCGAGACACTACCCAATGCGAAAGTATTTCGGAAATCACAAACCGGTCGGTTAAATCATATCTATAAAATACTGGTGCACCCGGGTATCAGGCACCATCTCGGGATGGAATGCGAGCGCAAGCACACTACCCTGCTGCGCAGCGACCACATAATCTCCGACCCACGCAAGTGAAGAGACCCCGTTGCCGCATCGCACGATTGCGGGCGCACGGATGAAGACCGCAGGAAACCCGTCCCCGATACCTGAAATATCGATGGACGTTTCGAATGAGTCGTACTGTCTCCCAAAAGCGTTCCTTTTGACCTCGATATCCATTACGCCGAGCAAACGCTGTTTTGTTCGTGCTACATCCTCATCACCGTGTTTCGCAAGCAGCACAAGCCCCGCGCAGGTGCCAAGCACCGGAACACCCGCGCCGACCGCGTCCACAATCTCGGTGGCGATGCCTTCCCTCCATATAAGCCGTGCAAGCGTGGTGCTCTCCCCGCCGGGCAGCACGATGGCATCGCAGTCCGGAACAAGCCCGCTGTGTTTGATCAGGACGATCTCACCAGGGTCGCCCCGAAGAGCAAGCGTGCGCTTCAGCGCGCCTGCATGTTCTGCCACATTTCCCTGAATCGCAATGACGCCAATCTTCATTCAACACCGCGTCTTTTGTGACAGTGGATAAACGTTTTGATGGCACGGGTGTGTGGATGTGTGTGGATGTGTCCGGAGGTGCCGGAAACAGAGATACTCTTATAATCTCACAGAATAAGTCAGATCAAAGGTGAAAACGTCAATGAAAATGCCAGCACAATTCCGAACACACTGTCCGTACTGCAACAAGCACACCACACACAAGGTAGAGCGGGTAAAAGCGGCAAAAGCATCCTCCATGACCAGAATCGCACGGCAGAAGAAGCGGCAGAGCGGTATCGGGAACAGCGGAAAGTTCTCAAAAGTTCCTGGTGGAGACAAACCGACCAAAAAGGTTCATCTCAGGTACCGGTGCACCGAATGCAGCAAGGCGCACGTGAGAAAGTGTTTCAGAGCATCCAAATTCGAACTGGTGGAATAGTTATGGCAAAAAACAATGAAAATATAACACCTGCCCCGAAGAGCAGGTTTCTGCGGGTCAAGTGCACAGACTGCGAAAACGAGCAGGTCATCTTCGGAAGCGCAAGCACTCCTGTAACCTGCATCGTTTGCGGGCGAGCACTTGCAGAGTCAAGGGGTGGCAGAGCCCGGATACTGACCCCGATCCTCGAAGTCCTGGAGTGATGGTTATGCGAGACTGGCCAAAATCAGGCGACCTGGTCGTGTGCACCGTCACGAAGGTGATGGATTTTGGCGTATTTGCGGAACTGGACGAATACGGTGAAAAAGAGGGCATGATTCACATCTCTGAGGTGGCTGCCGGGTGGGTGAAGTACATCAGGGATTATCTGCGCGAAGGGCAGAAGATCGTGTGCAAGGTGCTTGCCGTGAATCCGCAGCGCGGCCACATCGATATGTCGTACAAGGATGTGAACGAGCATCAGCGGAGGGAGAAGATCCAGGAATGGAAGAGCGAACTCCGTGCAGAGAAGTGGCTCACCTTCGCAGTCGAGGACGATGATACAAGGCAGCAGATCGCAGACAAGCTGATCGATTCGTTCGGCGGTCTGTACAACGCTTTTGAGGAGGTTGCAATCTCTGGCACATCAGTGCTGGATGACGCCGGCATTGCGAAGAAACACGCAGATCAGATCGTCAAGGTTGCAATCGAGAATGTGAAGGTTCCTTTTGTCAATATCACCGGTTTCGTGGATCTGATGTGTCCTGAGCCCGATGGCGTGGATCGGATCAAAGCGTCGCTTGCAGCAGCTGCGATCGATGAGGGCGACGATGTTACGCTCACCGTCCGCTATGTGGGGGCTCCGAGATATCGCCTGCAGGTCACCGCACCAGACTACAAACTGGCAGAGAAGGTGCTGAAAGGCGCTGCGCAGCGTGCGATAGATGCGATACAGCGTTGCAATGGAACCGGCACATTTCACAGACACGAAGAGCCTGCAAAAGCATAAAATACCGCCAGAAGGTTATGAAATCGAAGATTCTCAAATGTACACAGTGCAACAGGTATACACTGAAAGAATCCTGTCCGGTCTGCGGTTCTGCCGCCGTAAACCCGCGTCCAGCCCGATTCTCGCCAGAAGACCGATATGGCGTATACCGGCGTCGCATGAAGAAATTCTATAATGATGGATCGATTTCACGATGATAGACCAGAAAGAACTCGATGATATCGACAGACAACTGATAAATACGATTCAGCTGGACTTCCCACTAAATTCCCGCCCGTTTCGCACGCTCGGGGAGCAGATTGGCGTATCCGAGGAGGACGTCATCGATCATCTCAAAAAACTCACAGAGCTTGGCGCAATCAGGAGGATCGGTCCGATCATCAACACAATAGAGATCGGGGGGTTTAGCACGCTTATTGCGATGCGGGTGCCAGAGCACGAGATTGACGAGGTTGCCGCACGGATCAACGAATTTAACGAGGTGTCGCACAATTACCTGCGCCCGGGTACGTACAATCTGTGGTTCACGGTCTCTGCACAGAGCAAATCGCGATTACTTGAGATATTAAGCGAAATCAAAGAAATGGGTTACTTGTTTCTCGATCTTCCGGTCGAGCGGATGTTCAAGATCGGCGTACTGTTCAGAGTGTGATTAGGTGTAATCAGGGCGTAATCATGAACGTTATTGATCTGCAACTGATAAAACTCACGCAAAATGGAATTGAGCTTGTTCCGGAGCCTTTCAAAAAAATCGCGCATGAACTGAACATTTCAGAGGAAGAAACAATCAGGAGAATCGGTTCGCTGATTGATCGGGGCATCATCCGCAGGTTCGGGGCGTCGATCGG
>DAOVGO010000204.1 GCA_030672345.1 Methanosarcinales archaeon
GATCCACACGACCAGCCCGTCCGAGATGAACATGGCTCTTGCATACGTTCTAAGACCGCTCGGGAGGCATGGTACCGATATCGCATTCATGGTGCGGGTGGCGATGGCTTTTATGCCAGGGCTGCTGCGTGATAAAGAGACTGTTCTGAGGGCACAGGCGGCAAGAGGCTATAAACCAGATGGTTTAACCGGTTTTACAGTCATGATGGTCCCACTCCTGCGCAGATCATTCAGAAAAGCGGATGAACTGGCTGATGCCATTGAATCAAGGTGCTATCATCGGGATCGGGAGTATTATTACTACAGCAAGGCGTTAACGGGGCGGGATCGGGTTCTGATCGGGATGTTTGTCGTGGTTCTGGTTCTTGTTCTGGTTCTGTGTCTGGCATCTCAGGTGCCTTGCCTGTGATATGCCAGGGATCGCATGAGGTGTGTGGTTTACAACTACCGGGTATATATATGCAAAAAAACTCAATACCATCAGATGCAACTGATCATCAACGGGCTTGTCATTGGCAGCATCATCGCTATTACCGCCATCGGTTTATCGATGATCTACAAGACGCTCCACTTTGTGAACTTTGCGCATGGCGACATCGTGACGTTTGCAGCATACATCGCGCTCTTTGCGAACGTCATCTGACATACATCTTGCGTCAGCTTTTCTTGTCGCGATAATTGCAACCATACTGCTCGGAGTTTTCATGGAGAAGGTTGTGTGGCTGCCGATGAGGCGGAAAAACGCCTCGAGAACGACGCTTATCATCATCTCGATCGGGTTTGCCCTTGCGTTGCGAAACGCCATCATATTCATCTGGGGCGGCGGCACAAGAAGCTCTGCTATTCCTGTGCGGCGGGGTTTTGATCTTTTCGGAGCTACCATCACCCAGAATCAGGTTCTGGTCATAGTTGCAGCGGTTATCCTGATGCTTCTCCTGCATTATATCCTGTCGAGGACGATGATCGGGAAAGCGATGCGTGCGCTCTCTGATAACATCGATCTCGCCCGCATATCAGGCATCGATGTGGACCGGATGATCCTCTGGATGTGGGTGATCGGTCTCGGGCTCGCTGCGGCGGGCGGTGTGCTTTACGGGCTTGTTACAGCGATCAGACCAAGTATGGGCTGGTTTCTTCTGCTCCCGATGTTTGCGGCAATCATCCTCGGCGGAATCGGGAATCCTTATGGCACAATGGCTGGCGGGATGATTATCGGGCTCTCGCAGGAACTGAGCACCGCGGTTCTGCCCACGGAGTACAAGTTTGCGGTCAGTTTTGTTGTGATGACGGTGGTGCTCTTAATCAAGCCTGAAGGGCTTTTCGGAGGGACCAAATGATCGAATACGTGAGTGTGATACTTCCGTATGTCACAACGATCCTTCTGATCTCGTCGATCTACGCGGTCTTTGCGCTGGGTCTGAATCTTGAATGGGGGTTCACCGGACTCATAAACTTCGGACATGCCGCATTCTTCGCTATCGGAGCCTATACGACCGTGATGCTCAATATAAGCGGGTGTCCTCTCGTTTTGTCGGTTGCTGCCGGAGTCGTTCTGGCAGGGTTATTCGGGCTGTTGCTCGGGATACCGACCCTTCGTTTGAGGGAGGATTATCTTGCGATCGTCACGATTGGCTTTTCCGAGGTCGTGAGATATATCCTCTTAAACGAGGAGTGGCTCACAAGGGGACCGTTCGGGATTCACGGGTTTGAGCGACCGCTTCAGGATGTGATTCCATATCAATATTATAATACGTTTCTTTTAATATTATTTGTTGCGATACTGGGAATCGTCTACTTATCCATCGAGAAACTGGTGCGCTCGCCATGCGGCAGGGTGATGAAATCGATTCGAGAGGACGAAACCGTTCCATCAGCCCTTGGAAAGAACGTCTTTTCGTACAAACTCCAGTCGCTCGCCATCGGATCTGCGATAGCAGGGCTTGCAGGCGCAATGCTCGCGTTCTATCTGCAATACATCGATCCCGGTACATTCAAGCCGATTGAGACATTTCATGCGTGGATCATCGTGGTTCTCGGCGGAACTGCGAGCAACAGGGGGACGATCGTCGGTGCCCTCATTCTCTGGACTTTTTTCAGTGCAACAAAGTTTATTAACCCATATCTCCCGTTCACGTCGCACCAGATGGGCGCGTTCCGGATGATCATGATCGGGCTGCTGTTGATGCTGCTCATGATGTACAAACCGGAAGGAATATTTGGAAAGAAAGAGGAACTCGCATTATCTGATTGATCCGGATCCAGTGACCCTGATGGATATACTCTCTGTGCGAAATCTCAGGAAACATTTCGGCGGCGTGAAAGCGGTTGATGGGTGCTCGCTCACGATCAGGGCAGGGACGGTTGTGGGATTGATCGGTCCGAACGGCGCAGGAAAGACCACGGTGTTCAACCTGATCAGCGGCTTTGAGAAAGGGAGTGGTGAGATCATTTTTAAAGGCAGACGAACCGATAATCTCCCGCCATTCAAGGTTGCGCAATGCGGCATGGTGAGGACGTTTCAGATACCCCGCGCTCTTACGAAGATGACCGTTCTTGAAAACCTGATGCTCGCGCCAAAAGCCCAGGCTGGAGAGCGGATATGGAATGTCTGGCTCCGCAGAAAGGATGTGAAAGAACAGGAGCGGCAGATAAAGGAGAAATCCCGACATATCCTCAGGTTCTTTGAGATCGCACACCTTGAGGATGAGTACGCGGGTGCGCTTTCGGGCGGGCAGAAGAAACTACTCGAGATGGCGCGGGCGATGATGATCGACCCGTCGCTGATGATGCTTGATGAGCCGTTTGCAGGCGTTAACCCGACGCTTTCACAGAAAATCTCCGAATACATCGATGAACTGCGTGGAGGCGGCATGACTTTTCTCATAATCGAGCACGACATCCCTGCGATCACAAGGATCAGCGACCGGATCACCGTCATGAACGAGGGCAAGATCCTGACCGAAGGTGCGCCTGACGAGGTAAAACAAAACAGGGAGGTGTTAAACGTCTATCTGGGGGGCGAGGGATGAATATCCTGAAGGTGAGCGATGTTGTCTCAGGATACACCGATCTCGACATACTTCACGGCATATCGATACACGTAAAACCCGGCGAGATCATATCCATCATCGGACCGAACGGATCCGGCAAATCGACACTCATGAAGACGATATTCGGGCTTCTCCGCATAAGGAGTGGTGAAATCATCTTCAAAGGCGATGACATAACCGGAATCAAGCCGGATGCGATCGTCAGGAAGGGGATGTGCTATGTCCCGCAGGAGAAAGAGTTTTTTCCGTCGCTGACCGTCCTTGAAAATCTTGAGATGGGTGCGTTCATACGAAGTGACGACATATCAGGTAGTCTGGAGCGGGTTTACGACATCTTCCCGGTACTTAAGGAAAAACAGC
>DAOVGO010000166.1 GCA_030672345.1 Methanosarcinales archaeon
CATCCCGTGTCGGTCGCCTCAGGTTTTTGGATATCCCGAAGACATCCCTCTGATCTGATAGTATATTCCATGGCTGGAGCAAATCCGAAAAGACAGGATATCTTTGACTCCGGATTGTCCGGAATACCACAGAGAGAAACACTGGCGACATCATCAGGAAGGGTTTTGATGTCAGAGGCAACCAGATATATTCAAATGTGAAATGGTGGTTGCAAAGTGACGGGTTGCCGATCGAATGATGTTGTCCCAAAGCCCCTGTGTTCGCAAGATTTATAAGAGATAAGATACCTAAATATATATACGGGGTTACCGGATCGGTTCTTTGCTGAATCGATTCGTACAGGGGGTTATCAAACGACTCTACAAAGTAAAAATAAACAGAATCATCCAACTGCGCGGGGGTTAAGCCGTCTGGCGATGGCAGCCATTATCGTGCTAATCTCTCCGCTGATCATGACTGCCGCGGCATCAGGTGATTACGGCGAGCAGATCTTTAATCAGAATCTGAGGGTCGGCGAAGGTATCGAGATCGAGCGCAGTGTAAAGATAGAGGTCGTTGACACAACGACAGATGTCATCGATTCTGCAAGGTTACGTATCTCGAGTTATCTGGTGCCTGTAAGAATGCTCACGATATTTCAGGGCGATATGCCGACCAAGTACGAGACTTACAGCGGCGCCTGCATATATCTTGAGGTGGTCTCGGTGCGTGGCGAGACTGTGCTTCTCATGGTCACCGGACCTGATAACTGGAGAGTGACCAGCTATTATGAGGCTGAAGAGACCGAAACCGGGTCCGAGCCTGCTGCCGAAGCGGTGACTGTGCCCGGGCTTGAGATCGCGCGGACGCTTGACAGAAACCACGTGGAACATGGGCAACTGGTTTTGGTTACGTTCAAGATCAAGAATATCGGAAACGGGACTGCAACAGATATCGAAATGGATGAACCGCTGCTCAGAGGGGCGTATCAGGAGAACTGCCCGACCACCCTCGATGATATAGCAGCAGGGGCGACTACGAGGATCAGTTATGATCTTAAGATGGTTGATACGCCGCCGGGAACCTGCCAAATGGACCCGGTCATGCTGAATTACAAGAGTGAATCAGGCAGATCATATTCATCCGAATCCGCAAGCAATGTCCTTGAGATCACAGAGACGGAGGTTCAGTTGCCAGAACTTGAGATCGAGATCACGATCGATCCGGCGGATCGGACTGCTCAGACAGGTCCGGCGGGTTTGGCTGGTTTGACAGGTCTGGCAGATCTGACGGGTCCGCTTGATCATGGCGACAGCGTCATAATCTGCGGCGACAGGTTCCCTGCAACCGTCAGGATCGATAATATCGGAAACGCCACCACTAGCAGGGTTGCCATCAAGAGCCATCTGCCTGATGATGTGCGTGTGGCAGACGGCGATCTTGAGCCGGTGTACGAATCGATCAAACCCGGCGACTGCGAGGAGTATGAGGTCATGTTGATCGCTTACGAGCCTGGAAAGCATGAGATCAAGATGGATATGATGTGGGCTGATGAGGCGGCGAGCGCGAGTGTCGAGTTCTGGGCAGAGCGGTCCAGTCTGGAGAAATATTACCTGCATATTCTGGCAGCGGTTCCGATAGGCTTATTATTGTTGGGTATTATAAGGAGACACAGGGAGTATTCCTACTAAATATAGTAGATAGGGGGAGAATAATATGCTTAATATACTCGTTCTTGGACTGGGGCAATGTGGCAACCGGATACTTGATGCAATCAACAGTGAGGCGTTCGGGGGCAACGGCACGTTCGCAAAATATTACTCGAACCAGAAGTTTCCGGCATCCGTCAAGACGATCGCAATCAATACCGCGATCAATGATCTGAAAGGGCTGAAATACACACTCGCAAAGGATCGATTCCATGTTCCGCACCTGCACGGTGTCGGTGCGAATCGCACCCTCGGAAAGAAAGTTTTTGAGGACAACAAAGAGCTGATCATGGGTGAAATCGATAAAAGAGGATCGTTCGATCTGATATTTATCATCACATCCACCGCAGGTGGAAGCGGGTCATCGTTTGCGCCGCGTCTCGTGGAGGAACTGAAAGCAGCATACAATGCCCAGATCATCTGTATCGCGGTGCTTCCGTTCAGGGAAGAGGGTTCGATCTCCCTGCAAAACACGGCTTTCTGCATAAGGGAACTTATCGAGGAGAAACCCAATGGAATACTGCTTGTGGACAACCAGTATCTGAAGAAATACGCCGGCGACATCAAATCCGCTTATGACAAGATCAATTCAACGACCGCAAGACGGCTACTCTTCCTGATCGAGGCACTCAACAGCGAGATGCTGATGGTCACCGATCTCGGCGATCTGAAGACGGTGATGAATGGAGGGGTCGGCATCGGAACCATGGGGTTCTACGAGTCAAACAACGGCAACACGGTCAAAGCCACCATCCTCGGGAGTTTCAAGCCAAGCGGGCTCCTCTTCCCCGCGAACGTCTACAAGGAGGGCGCGCGTGCGATGCTGATCATCAAGGGCGACAAGAAGTATCTTGATCTTGATCTGATCAACAAAACCATAGAGGAACTGTCTACGGAAGTCGGACAGGTTTTCAAGGGAGTTCTCGTCAAGAAAGGTCCGTCAAAGGTTTTGTCGCTATTTACCCTGAATTCGATACCGGAACTCGACAGCCTGTACGCCAGCGCAGC
>DAOVGO010000030.1 GCA_030672345.1 Methanosarcinales archaeon
TGTGTGATGCTGCTGCCATCCGGGTTAAACTGGCGTAAGAGCCTTTTTACCAACGACGTAAGCGATCATCAACACTATTCCAGCCACGGTTGTTAATAAGCCTGAAATCTGTAATACATCCACCAAGTCAGGTTCTACAGACTATGACTTTATCAGAAGCACCATCCCTAATAAAAAGAAGAACAGTCCGGTAAGTAATTTGTGTTCAGGTTTTTCTTGCTTTTCTTCCGGCTTCCAGAGTCCCCGGTCTATCAGGTCGATCTTCTTCTTATGCTCTAGATGAGCCAAGAACACGTAACATGCCATTGCCGCGATTATTATTAAGACCAATTCAATCATATTATAGCCAAATGTTATGAGACATACTTAAAGTTAACCATTTCGCAGATTATTTAGTCATACCGAAAAGTTTATCAATGATACGTCTTTGTAACATATCTTTGATGATATCAAAAATAATCTCGGCAACTGTCATGATGTTGATGGTGTCGATAATACTTGCACCTCCTGTAGCAGCAGACCCGACAGGTGTCAGTCTCAACGCCCCTGAAAGGATGGATGGTGATTTCAGCGTCACAATAGAGATAACAAGCGTCGCCGATCTCGATTCAGGGCAGTTTGATCTCTATTTTGATCCGGCTGCCGCGCGCGTCGTGAGCGTTGATGATGGGACTATCGGTGGAATAACCATACCAATAGATAACTGGGCAGCCGTTGGCGAAAACGGCATCAGGATACTCTTCAATCTTCCGGGCATCGATGGTGTGTCAGGATCCGGATCGCTTGCGACGGTACACTTTGAGACGATAATGCCGGGGAATTGTGTCATGGAGATGTCTGACGGATTGCTCGTCGATACAATGGCAGAGCTGATACCTGCAAGCTGGGATGGCGTCGAGAGTGTTGCAACCGAGACCGGGACAACGACTCCGGTAGACGCTGACGAGCCCAAAACACCCGGATTCGGAGCTCTATTTGCGATATGTGTCCTTGCAGCAGTAATTTTTGCGTTCAGGATGGGCAAATAAGGCGCATCACGTGATGGCGCAGGAAACAACGTATACTGCTTACCCAACCGGTTTTGGAATAATTTGAAATTTATCTATTCTGATCAATGTACATCTGACATCTGATTGTTTTACGATTCCATGCTACGAAAGCTTTAAATAGTATCCTTCTATGTCACATTCTGTGATCAGTATTACAACTGTGATGCAAGAACAGAATGGGATAATGACGGAAGTATAACAATGAAAGTAAGATATATAATCTACTGCGCGCTGATAGCTCTTGCAGTGTTCAGTGCACCGGCATCACCACATTGTATACCCTGATCGGACTCGTTGCTGCTGCATTTGCGCTCGTGCAGATCAGAAGAAGTTGATGTATATGAAGACACTCCCATATTTTCTGATGATCATCCTTCTCTGCACAAACATCGCCTCTGCTTACGATGAGGATGATCTGGAATGGGCGTGTGGCAACTCCAAAAAACTTCATCTGGGTGAAACGATCTCGAATGGTAATTTTACCGTAGAGGCTTACAATTTCCCAAGATCCGACCGGAACGAGACCCGGTTCGTCGGGATAAGGTTGTATGAGAATGGGATCCCTGTTTCAGACCAAACGCTTCGGAATGGCGAGGATTACATCTATGATGAGAAGATCAGGTTAACGGCTATTGAATTCTCGGTACCATCTTCGGACTGGACAACCGATCTGCCAGAGGCGCTCTGGGCGGAGATCAAGATGGAACCAATAGGTGTGCCGCGTTTTGATGTGGAATTTGTGACTGACAGGGATGAGTACTTTACATATTCAGCCCACATTGAGGTGGACCTCACCATCCGGAACACTGGAGATGCTGAGGCATGCGACGTTGCGATCTATGTGGACGGCTACGGTCTCGAAGTGATTGGTGGAAAGACGCACCATCATTGCAGTGCTCTTGAGAAAGGGAGGCGTGTGGATGGTGCAACCGATACCACAGCGTTTGATCCGATCACGCTCCGATTTGATGCACCTTCGGTGATAGAAGATCGCATATTCGATCCGACAGTAAAGATCGAGTGCCATGATATAAGGGGTGTGAAATATTCTTATTCCGAATCATACCCTGTGAAAGTATGTGGCATGTTCAGGATATCAAAATCGATAAATGACAATATATACATGGGTGAGATTGCCACGGTCACGGTATCACTGGCAAACGACGGCACACGCCCGATCAACTCGATCAGGGTGAGCGACACCATACTGCCGGACTTCGAACTGACTGAGAACTCGTCGCTTCGCTGGGATATGGATCTTAAAGCCGGCGAGCGCAGAAGTTTTACATATTCGTTGAGACCGCTACAGCCAAATGAAGAGGGGTATGTCATCCCGGCTGCGATTGCGGAGTGGACCGAGGATGGTAAGAACTACTCTGCACGATCGGATTCCCCATGCATTACTGTATACGGTCCAAAGATAGAGTTATCAAAGACGGTGAGCCCGGAAACCATCGGTGTGGGTGGAATCGTGACCGTTACAGTCGAGGTGAAGAACACAGGAAACGTGCTGGCGAGCGTTGACGTGACC
>DAOVGO010000016.1 GCA_030672345.1 Methanosarcinales archaeon
CGCCCGAGCCGCAAGCCATATATCGCCACAAGCAAAAACAATTCGCGAACACCATACCAGAAGATGTGAAGAAATGCATGAAGAATTGCTGGAGTGATTTGGTGGCGACAAGGGGTTTTCGTTCGATATCTGGTAAAACGGTTGCGCTTACCAGGTCCGGGATGGATCATATCGCAAAACGGCACCCCGAACTCAAGAACTTCGATCTGGCGAATAAAATCGGTATCGCCATCGAATATCCGGATTATGTCGTGCAGGGAAAATTTGGCAGACATATCGCTGTGAGGTCAGAACCAATGATGCTTGGTAAGGCTAAATACATGGTTGTGATCTACGAAGATGGCGGAGAAGTGGTAACAGCATTTATGACTTCAAAGATTGGAAAGATCATCAGGAGGAATGTACTATGGAAGCGATGTTAAAGGTGAAAACGGTGGAGAATCTGGATATAGATTATGATCGTGGTAGAGACGTGCTTTACATAAGTTTCGGATCGCCAACTGCCGCGGATGATGCAGAACTCCTGGATAATGATGTTATCGTGCGGTACAGACAACACCGGGTGATAGGGATAACGGTTCCGGATTTTTCGCGAAGAAGTTAAGTGAGCAGAGACGTCTCGATCATAGACCGCTATGGGCGGCACACCCCCACAGCCGCCAGCCGCTGTACCACCACTCGCTCCAAAGCCCCGCCCCGATTTCCTTATTTTGTGTTCTTGATGATCTCGGCGATCACGTGGTCCTGCGTGACCCCTGTCCGCTCTGCTTCAAACTTCAGGACGATCCTGTGCCGCAGGACCGGATACGCCATCGCATGAATGTCTTCAATAGATACGTAATTGCGCCCGCGAATCAGCGCTCGTGCCTTCGCCGTCAGTATCAGGGCGATCGAGGCGCGGGGCGACGCGCCGTACTCGATGTTGTTCCATTTACGGGTCGCAATCACGATGTTGATCGCATGGGATTTGAGTTCCTCTGAGATCGGGATCTCTCGTGTCAGATGCTGCAGCTTTAGCACCGCATCCTTGCTGACAACGCGCCGCACGCTTGGTTCGGATGCGGTTGTGTACCGATCCACGATGATGCGCTCCTCTTCAACAGCAGGATAGTCCATCAATATCTTCAGCAGAAATCTGTCGAGCTGCGCCTCTGGCAGCGGAAACGTCCCCTCCATCTCGATCGGGTTCTGGGTTGCAAGGATGAAAAACGGTATATCCAGCTTAAAAGTCTCGTTTCCGGCGGTGATCTGCTTTTCCTGCATCGCTTCAAGGAGTGCGCTCTGCGTTTTTGGCGATGCACGGTTGATCTCGTCTGCGAGCACGATGTTTGCGAAGACCGGACCGCGTTCGAATCGGAATCGTTTTTCTCCGGCGTGTTCTTCCACCATGAACGTGCCGGTGATGTCTGATGGCATCAGATCAGGGGTACACTGGATCCGGCTGAACGACAGGTCCATCACCTTCGACAGCGTGCTGATCATGAGCGTCTTCCCAAGTCCCGGGTTACTCTCCACAAGCGCATGTCCGTTACTCAGTATCGCTATCAACAGATGTTCCACAGTATCCTTCTGACCAACGATGACCTTCTCGACCTCGCCGAATACCGAGTTGATGATGCCGCCCGCGTCATGATATATCCGCGACAGATCCGATTTTTGGGACGGTTGCTCCATGCAAATATATGTGACCTGACTCGATATAAATGAGACTCCTGTCATGCGGGCACTTTTTGATTGTTAATGCGAAAGATCGCCGAAGGCATGGCGAGTTGGATCACAGGATAGCATTGACGAAAAGAAAAGTTGGGTGTGCAAAGTCTGGTTCGTGATCAACGGTCACAAACATACGGTAGGTGCCATGAAGGTTGTGAATGCCAGAGATGCGAATAAGCTACCAGATATAGACCGATCCGGATCAAACCCCTCCTACCAGCAGTTTGAAGACCAGCAGACTGACCGTCACCATGATTATGGAATGTTTGAGTCCTGATAGCACGCTTCCTTCACCCATCACACCAGCGATCAAACCGGAGCAGAGCCCCTGGATGAGTGATGCATGGAAGAACATGCGTTTGTAGGCGTCAAGGTCAAAAGCACCAAGGAATCCGGCGTTTCCTCCGGATTCGACCATCTGTTCGCCAGCTTCTGCCATCTGCGTCAGAAACGTGTCGGTGATCACATAGATAACCCCGACAAAGACGAGGAATGAGATGTATATAATTATGATATAAATCATCATATTCATCACTCGTTCCCGCTTGAGCGTCTGCTCGGTCTCGGCATCCCGCGCAGCCACCTCGAGTACCTCTCCGATGTCGCCGCTCGATTCGTTCGCGCGGGTGATTAGCGTGATCGATCTCGACACCACATGCGTTCTGATACGGTTTGCAAACCGCACCAGCGAATCATTGACATCCATGCCCCAGTTGATATCCTTCCAGATCAGCTTGATCTGCTTGCTGAGCGCGCCGATGTCTGATTTCGCCATCAGTTTGATCGAATCCCGTATCGTCATGCCGGTCTCGTTCGTGCTCGCCAGTTTGCTTAAGAAACCCGGAATCTGCTTCTGGAGTCTCTTTTCACGCATACTCTTTGTTTCGTGGAAGATTGCGAGCGGAACGATCGCTATATAGAACGAATACACGAGATAATCATCCAGAAAGTTGATGATGAGATCGAGGTTCAACAGTTCGTTTCGGTGTGTTACGACCGCAATGACAAAGAAGATCAGCGCGAGTGGGATACTTGCGGCTAATACGTTGAGTGGCTGCATCTTCACCGATTTCAGCGGATCACGGAGCACCTGCTTGAACGCGAGCGATTTCCTGGATTTTATGAAACTTTCCCACCTCTGCTTCAGTGTCTTCAACCGTTCGGTTTCAGGATCAGGGGTTGCATTCTTGTCGATCTTCAGGCTGGCAAGTTCAGGCGGCGTAACAACGTCGCGGTTGAGTTTGATTCGTGTACTGAGAAGTGCGGGGATGCCGCCAGCCGATGGCGACAGCATATTGATCATGACCACGAACATGATCGAACCGATCGGGATCACGGCATAGATGATCGCATACAGCATCATATCGTTTCCCGATCCCATCAGCACCATCATCACGCCCATGATGATGATAAAGAGCGGTCCCGCCACAAAAGCGGTCACATAAGACTCTGCGATCAAAGCAAGCGTCTCGAGATAACCCTTCTGATCTATGACAGCATCTTTCAGGTACTGATCTGACTTCTCCTTGAAGTATCTGGGGATGTCGCCGCCGCTGTCGATGACTGAGAGCAGGTTGTGCGTCAGGTCCTGAAACTTAGCAGAGACGGTCATTTCAGAGACATTCTGGAGAGCTACACGCAGATCATGCCCGAAATACTCCATATCCCGAACGATCATGTCCACTTCCTTTGCGACCTCGCCATACGTATCCTCACACTTTGCGAGCGCTTTGAATATCTCGATGATGTTCATGCCTCCGTTTGAGAGCGCATACATGAATGTGACCGCATACGGGAGGTTCTGGTCGATCGCGGTCTTGCGCTCGCTCGCTTTGAAGGACGGGTAGAGCAGGAACAGGACATAGACGATTCCACCGAGTACGACACTGAGAAAGACTATAACGAACAGTGAGATGAATATCCATCTGTAATCGAGCAACCACGCTGTCGATTCGCTGAATGTCAGTTTTGTGATCGTTTCAGGCAGTCCGATGACTGTAATGACGATGAAAGAAAATATCAGTCCGAGAATCGCTCCGATGATTCCTGCGAGCACGGAATAAAATATGGAACTTGATATATACATCTCGTAAGATATTGGCATACGAGCCTGCTGAAGCTTGGTGCGCAGATCCTGATACTGCTCTGAATGTGTTTTGATGTGGTCGCCGAGCACCACGAATGGGACCATCATAAACAAGCGCAACCACTGATGGAACTGTTTGGTGAATTTATCGGATGATGAAGCTGAAGTTTCGTCCTCATCAGCCGGTTTACCAAGCTCATGTATCGCGGAAAGGATTCGTATCTTGTGCTCCTCATCCTTTTCTCCGATTCCGGTACCGTCTGCCCCTGCTGCCAGTCCGAAAATCTCGGATAGTTGATCTGCTGAAATTGAGGGGGCAGTGATCGCTGGTGTGGGTTTGGGCTCTTCCGGTTCAACCGTTTCTGCCGGCATCAGCCCTGCCAGAAGGTTTTCGGCTTCATCCTCGTCGATCATCCCGTCATCGACCGGTAATTTGGGTTTTTCGGGTTCTGGCTCATCCTGGACGCCGGATCGAGCTCCACCTGCCGCGGCGCGGAGTCCTTTTTTAGCCTTCCCGGGTGTTATCGTCGGTGCGGACTTGGAATCTTCCGGTTCAACCGTTTCTGCCGGCATCTGTTCTGCCAGAAGGGCTTCGGCTTCATTCTCGTCGATCGTCCCATCATCGACCGGTAATTTGGGGGTTTCGGGTTTCGGCTCATCCGGGACGCCGGATCGAGCTCCACCTGCCGCGGCGCGAAGTCCTCGCCTGGGGGCGGCTGCTGGTGCAGACTCTTCCTTGGTTTCGCTTGCTTTATCACGAAGTCCCATAACCCATCCCCGTATTAGATGCCGTATCCGTCAAGAACCTTTTCATACAGGACATAATCGTCCGAATTCGCAAACTTGTCGATCAAATCCGGCGGGAGATGCTCAAGCATCTCATCCAGAATGGTTAGAAGTTTTTTAGT
Organism: Methanosarcinales archaeon; assembly: GCA_030672345.1. Lineage (GTDB taxonomy): Archaea > Halobacteriota > Methanosarcinia > Methanosarcinales > Methanogasteraceae > Methanogaster_D. The sequence goes on from DAOVGO010000016.1 coordinate 4,708, forward strand.
GTCCTGATCCTCAACAGCTTTCTGAGCGGGCGTTTCTGTTCCCAGATTCTCTTGCATCTCCTTTAATTGGGCAATTTCCATAGTTACATCGCCGAGATTCTTGCGGGTGGTTTCCAGTTCTGACAACAATGGATCCTGTCTTGATTTTACCTCGATAATTTCGTTTTGTGCCGCTTCGAGTTCGCGTGTTAGCCGCTCAACCTCTTCGCCCGATGTTTGCGCAAGTTCGGCTCTCATCGATTCGATTTCTCGCTGTTTCGATTCTTCAAGTTCTTTTGCAGCATTCTGCGCGGTTTCAAGCTCGCTTCTCACCGAATCAAGTTCCTGATGTCTCGATTCCTCAAGCTCTCTGATCGTGTTCTGCGATTCCTCAAGTTCGCGTCTCAGTTGCTCAAGCTCTTCGCCCGATGTTTGCGTAAGTTCGGTTCTCAGCGATTCGATTTCTCGCTGCTTCGATTCCTCAAGTTCGCGTGTCAGTTGCTCAAGCTCTTCCGTAACATTCTGCGCGACTTTGAGTTCTTGCATTACTGTTCGCTCAAATTCGTCCGTCGTTGTTGCAAGTTCCGATTTCTTGGCGAGAATACGCGAAATTGCCTGTGATATCTCATCGTCAACGGTTGTTACTTCCTCAATAGCAGATTTCAAACCATCCTCCACAAGTTTAACCGATTCTTCAGCTTTTTTGAGGTCTGATCTCTCTTTCATGAGGAAATTTTCATTTTCCATCACTTTTTTCTCTTGTTCCGCCAGTTCCCTTCTCATTTCTTCAAGATCCGGGAGTATCGAATCCTTTTCTGACTTTAAATAGCTCAGTTTAGTCTTCAGTTCGTTTTCCTCACCCTCGATGCCGTTTAATCGAGCCTCTACGTTTTTCCGGGACGAATTCAGCTCATTAGATATCTCTGTCCGGCTCTTCCGAGTTCTGATCTTTTCGAGATTCTTCTCCCCCATCTCCAGATCGTTCAGCATTTTCTGCCTTTCGGCGTCCAGATTTCTTGAATTGGTAACAGCCCATCGAATCTCGCCAAGTTCAGCTCTCGCCTCATTAAACGCTCTGTTCGCAGATTCAACCTCTCGCTCAGCAATCTCTATTTGTTTCTCCTTTTCACTCAAATTCTCCTCTAACTTCCTTTCTTTCTCCTTTATTCTGGCAAGTTCCTTGTTTGCGGCACGTACGCGAGAAGGTTCTCTTCTTTTGTCTATCTTTGCTGCATTAAGCTCGCTTTTTGCCTTCTCTACCGCAACTTCTACTTTTTTGAGATCGGTTTTCTTAGTTTCGAGATCTTTCTTCGGATTACGGCGTTTTTCTCCCCTTGCAAACAATAGTTTGTTGCTTATCCTCCGAATCTCTGATTTTATTTCATTTCTATCTGCCTTTGCCGATTTTAAATTGGATTCTGCCTCATCAATCCTGGATTGAACATCTCTTGGCACGGTGTCTTCTTCTATCAATCCACTTGCGGTTCTCATCGCTTTCAACGACCGATTTGCATCATCCCTTGCCCCTTTCACACTATCCATCTTCGATAATTTCTTATCAAGGGTTTCCAGACGCTGCTTGATCAATCGTTCCTGTTTTTCTATAGATAGTTCCTTTTCTCCACTGTTCCCTCTGCGGGCTTCTATCTGCTCGAGATCGGATCTGAGTTGTTTAATCCTGTCGATCACCTGTTGTTCATCGTGCTCGATCTTTTTTTTATCTTCAACGGTTAATTTACCAAGATCATCGTCCAATTTACCAAGAAGTCCCATTTCACTCTCTTTTGTATCTATTATATCATTTAAGAGACGGTTTGTCTGCTCAATCTCTGATCGTATGTTTTTCAGATCGTTCTCAAATCGGCTGCACATATCTGATACTCGCTCATGTTCTGCTTTCGCGTCGGCAAGGTCAGACTCCGCATCCGCGACTGTATCTCTTATCCGATCGCGGTATGCTTGCTTGTCAGCGAGTTGCTGCTCGCATTTCCTTCTGATCAAATCCGCATCATCTTTATTCCCCATGACGCGTCTGATATCGCCGATTACGTCCTGTTCATTTTCTATTGCAAGATGCAGGTTATGCTCCACTGATTCCAGCGCATCCATATACACCACTCCTATATATAAAAACGACCTCAACACATATTAATCTTACCGAGCGAAGACTACTGTTATGAACGTCGTGGACGCCACAAGCATCACAAACATCACAGGCTCTGTGAACGCCATGAGGCTCGCTGTCGTAGACACGCCCATGCTGTATGATGGTTCGCAGATCAACCCGCTCTGGGCATACGAATATCAGGATGTGCGGGGCGACTCGATTGTCGTATTCCGCGGTGCGATGGATGTTCGGGATATCAAGGACGTTGAGGACGAAAAAAACAAAAAAGCAATCAGAGGCAGCGACCTGATCCATTTCATTGTTGAGCGATTCGATTCTCCGGCAGGTATACGGCAGGCATACTATCTCCAGCGGATGCTGGTCGTCTGCATACAGGATGTTTTAAGGAATTACGGCGTGTCTTCTGAGAGAATGGGTGACGATCTGTTTGTTGATGGAAAAAAACTCACGGTGAGCATAGCAACCGCAGGAATCTCGTCAGAAAAAATCCATTGCGGAATCAATCTAACCGGCAAAGGGACACCTCCGGAAGCAAGCGCAATCGGGTTGTACGAACTGGGAATTGACCCTAATTTGTGGAAGGATATTGGGAAAGAGATTGCAGAGCGGTTTGTTTTTGAGGTTGAGGATATTGAGTCTGATATCTGCAAGACGAGGTGTCTGAATGGTGGGAAATTGTGAAACCGTTATTTGCAGGCGTATTGCCGGGCAATTGGGCATAATCACCCCTGATCTGGGATGTATGGGGTTTTTGTAAGTGAGCTGGCATCGGCACCCGGGCGCCGCCGGTACCCCCGGTGGACGGCAAGGTCCGGGAGACATTTATTCTATGTACCGATCTGTTAGATGCGACGGTAGAACAGGGTCATTCACCCCAACCTCCTCAAACGCCCTTGCGCGCCGCAGACACGACTCGCATCTGCCGCACGGCAGATCTCCTGACCTGTAGCAGGACCAGGATAACTCAAGCGGCGCACCATTCAGTATGCCGAGACGCACGATATCTACCTTATTCATGCGGATAAGCGGCGCATTTATCTTTGGATGGCTGAGCGTACCGTATTCAAGTACGCGATCGAACCGCTCAACAAACTCGCGAGTATTGTCAGGAAATGTTCTCGCCTCCTCGAAATCAAGACCAACCGTGATAAAATCGTAATCATAGTTCTCTGCGTAGCCGGCTGCGATAGCCATAAAGATCAGGTTCCTGGCAGGCACCCACACGCCGCGGGCGGTGTCAACTGCCTTTTCGCTGTCCAGTTCGTGCTCTGCGATCTGCGGCAGTTCTGACGTGCCGGCAAGCGCACCCGAAAAACGCGCAATCCACGGCAGTTCGATCACTTCATGCGGCACGCCAAACTTACTGCAGATCCGTGCGGCACATTCTATCTCTTTTGCTGCCGCCTGCTGCCCGTAATCAAAGGTCAGGCAGAGAACCTCTCTGCACTGGTCATAAGCATGTTTGAAAGCGACGGTTGAGTCCAGCCCTGCTGAGAGAAGGACCACCGAGTTCATGACCGCATGTACTCCCGCACGATTCCAGCAGTCCCTTCGGATTTGAACGCCCTTATGAATTTACTCGCCTCTTCGTACGCCCGGTCCTCGATCACCGATACCGTCCCCTCGTCGAGAGAATATAGCTCCTTAAAGAACTCTTTTACCGCAAACTTGCTGTTTTTGCCGAAGATTTCGATATCCCGCTTTCCTTCTGCCGCATATTTCGTAACCGTCCAGTCCCATATCCTCTGGTACAGGTTCGGCTCTTCGTCTTTCAGTACATCCCAGACCAGATTCATCCAGAAGGTGCCGACGTTTCCCTTGATGATATCGCCGTGCGGGAACTGCTCTGCAATCAGGTGTCGCGGCGTCCCTGTGATGCCGTGCTGCGCGATCCGCACATCCAGATCGTTGTCCCGGAGCGCTTCTGCCACCGCCCGGGTCCTCAGGATGTCGATTGTGACCTGCTCGATTGGGTTGCCGTGCTCGTCGAAGATGTTGCCGTGCGTGCTGCCGTTTGCGATCGCAAGCACCTGCGGATGCACATCTGCCGAATTGAGCGACGTGATGAACGCCACTGCCTCATCAGGCGTTGTCAGCACCATGCCAGAGTCGTCGGTCCGCCCGATCTCGCCGACTTCCACCTCCAGCCCGAAGTCACGACCGCCCATCTCTGATTCTATGAATCGCGCAAGTTCGATCGTTGCATCGATGTTCGGCGCAAGTTCCTCTGCCGGGGTTCTGCCATCGAAATTGAAGAGGTGTGATGCATCGATCGCAAAACTGGTGAAACCGGCTTTGATCTGCGCTGCGATCAATTCCTTAACCGAATTAAGTTCTTCGACAGTCCCCTTCTTAACACCGATATGATCAGCGTGTAACGCCCAGATATCAAGCCCTACATCGTGTGCGACCGCGCACGTCCGCATCGACAATTCCACAGGGGTAAGCCCGGTGTACCCGCCCTCTTGATTACACTCCGACTTTGCCAGTTCGATTATAATTGCAGAATCGAGATCCTTTGCAGCCCGGAAAATGCCTTTTGTGACGCCAGGGATGATTCTGGTGTTGCACGCCATAATAATGCAGTTTTTATCCTTTACAGCGTTGAATATGATTGATCCTGGTATTGGATTGCACTCCATGAAGATTCACCTCTCTTTAATTTGTAACTACCCGAATTAAGGGTTTTGGAGATGCGGGGGGTGGGATTCGAACCCACGGACTCCTACGAGAATAGGCCCTCAACCTATCGCCTTTGACCTGGCTGGGCAACCCCCGCGGGTTTAGGGGTATACCGACTCTTGTAACCATTCATTGATAAATCTATGTGATGGTATAGTGCCTGATTGACGCCCGGGGGTGGTGTGCGATGGTTTATATGGGCGCCCGGACCCGCAACCATGAACCACAACCATAAACCACAACCATGAACCACAACGTTGATATGCAACAATTTCGATATCAACGAAGAGAGGCGTTTATTTGACTGGCTTTGACATACACATTGGTTACGCGCAGATTAGAAACCCGATTGCGCTTGCGGCGATGGCGGGCATCGCTGATCTCGATTTTGTCAGGAAAGTTGCCATGAGTGCCGGGCTTGCTGTACTCGGCGGATACAACCTGGATGATGCGACAAACGACGCTGCGATGCGGATCATGGAACGCGGGCGTGCTGAATTCGTAACACCCGAACCGATCGAGTATCTGCGAAGCGAGCTGGAACGACTGAACGAGATGGAAGATCCGCCCGCAATCGCGTTAAACGTCCGCAGTACTGAGATGAAACCGCTGCTAAGTGCGGCACTTCTTGCAAAGGAGTATGGTGCGATCCTTGAGATCGATGCGCACTGCAGACAGCCTGAGATGACCAGTATTGGCGTGGGAGAACCTCTTCTCCGCGATCCGGATAGATTGGCATCGATGATCTCCAGAGTCAAGAAGACCGGGGTTGCTCTGTGCGTGAAGACGCGATCCGGCGTCGTTGATGATGAAAGGCTTGCGATCGCGATCGAGCAGGCAGGCGCGGACGCGATCCACATCGATGCCATGAAACCGGGTGCGGGCACTGATCACCGTGCGATCAAGGTGACAAGGAACGCGACCGATCTATTCATCATCGGCAATAATTCTGTTGTGGACTTTGGAAGCGCAAAAGCGATGTTCGGGCATGGCGCGGATATGGTCTCGCTCGCAAGAGCCACATTAGCGAATTCTGACGTGATAGACACCCTTGTTCAGCACATAACCGTGTTTCAGGAGCAGACCGGATGGTACAATGCTCCAAAACACATCTGCAGCGGGGGGGACGATCGGGCGCTCGCTTTCTGCTGCTTACCTGTCAAACCGTGTGCGATTCATGGGGTACTCAACAGATACGGGATAACGCCGCAGGAGTTCGCAGACCTGAAAGTGGAACTCTCACGCGGCACGCCGCTCGAACTCGGGGACAATACGTGCTTCGGGACGCTGATCTGGTGCTGCAAACTCACGAAGCCGTGTTTCCTGCGAAACGCCGTACTCGAACAGATCGGTCTCTCCGGAGTCGAGTACATGAAACTCAAGAAACGTCTTTCAGAGGCGATCCTTGAGCGTCTTCGCGGGCATTAATCAGCAGCACCCTCATCACCAGTACCGCGAATGATCATCACCGGTATGGTTGATGTGTGGGCAACCGTGCTTGCGACGCTTCCAAGAAGGATCCGGTCAAGCCCGGTCTTGCCGAGCGTGCCCATCACGATCAGGTCGATCTCGTTCTCATTCGCATAATCAACGATCTCGTGCGCGGGATGTCCGTCCAGAACAACGCCCTTGACCAATATGCCAGACTGCTCGCCCTTATCCTCCACATACTTCAGAGCCTCGTTGCCTTCGACGCGCAACAGTTCGTACATGCTTTCCCATGCGGCGTCCATCGGCATGGAAGCGAATACGCTTGTGTCGAGCACGTACACAGCGCAAACATCTGCGCCGGCGACGCGGGCAAGTTCGATGCCATATTTGACCGCTCTTCTGGTGTTAGCCGAGCCGTCTGTTGCAATCAGAATTTTTTTATACAATTCCTGCTCCATAAAACCACCTCGCTTACCCATACTACTACTGTTGAGATAAGGTTTGTGTTAGAATTGATAAGAAGAATGCAGCCCCGGTGTAGAGGGGCTGCAGACCCCACGCGAATGGAGTTTTCAACCACACGAAACGGATGTGTCGGAGAATAACATGTGTGGTAATTATCATTATGAGGTCACATCCTTATATATGTGTTTGTGAAAAGGTTGTCACTCGTTTCTCACTATGATGACAATTATGTAACTACCTGACCATACGTCCGAACCACTGGTTCTTGACATTTTATACACCCCTATGACGTCTCTGATGTGAGCCCAAACAAACGATCCGGGATGTTGCAGGACGCATCACCTGAATCGGGATCGCTGAGTGCAGAAAAAAGCATTAGTGTACACTATACACGGCTATTTTTGCTCAAAAACGATTCCCCAAAACCCCCTGGCTCCTGCAAGGCGCAGAAACGAGATCATAAGAACATGGCTGACAGAAACACAAACAAAAAAAGCATGTAACTACTCAGGTATACTGATCGGCCTCCTGATTGCGATCCTGTACTTTCTGGCAAGAAAAATAACCGCGGAGGGCGCAGAGGAACGCAGAGCATTTAACTATTTATCCCCCCCTCCGCGCCCCTCTGCGTACTCTGCGGTTAAATTCCCTGTTTGGTTGCATTATGCCCCATGTCTCGGGTAGTTCCTACATAGCGAAGTCCCCCGATATTGGTTTAGGTACCTGAGTAGTTACAAAAGCATTCTGAATGGGATGGCGATCCTGATCATGATCGGGTACGCGGTCGTCTGGTCTGTCGGGTGCAGCCCGATGGCAATACTTGCGCACGAGACGCTCGGGTGCGCCGGCATCGACTCGCGGATAGCTCTTGCTGGTGTGGCTGGTGTGGAGTCGTACGGACACGATTACATCATGATGAAACCGTACGAACCGAGATATCTGGGTCTGCACCTCCAGGGAAACATCGACTACAACAACCCGCTGCGGCAGTACAACAGCACCGATGAGTTCCTGAACGATGGCAACGACATGCTGCCACCTGTTGCGCTGATAATCGATGCGGCGTATGAGTGTGCCGGGTGTGTTCTGGGAAGCGATTGC
>DAOVGO010000186.1 GCA_030672345.1 Methanosarcinales archaeon
GAAGGGCACGAGATGGAGGTCAAAACATCAGAGGAGTTTATGACCGGGGTTGCCGTCTCTGGCGCCCCCCTGCTTGCGATAATCGCGGTGATCATAATCCTTGCGCTGATCGGAATCGGGTTAAGGTTTAAACGGAGGTAGCCCCTCCGTTTTTACCTCCCTTGTTGCAGGCAGGGCAAATGTCCCCGGGTGCCGCCGGTTCAGATGGCACTCGGTTTATGAGAAGATGCACGAACGATAACGTCCGGACGAATTCCGCAATTGTTTTTGGTGTAAGTTCGTGTCGTTTGTTCAGACGTGTCGATTCGTGTCTGTGAGCGCAAATGGGAAGTTTCGGTGGCATGAGGGATGCTGCCTCTCAAAAATCTCGCAAAATGATCGCCGGCACCATGAAACATGACAAACCAAAGGCAGAAAAGTTTAAGTTAGAGTAAACTGGTTTGAATATGCTGGACAGATACAGACGAAATGATGCATTACATGCACATCGGCATGATGAATTGTCTATACAGCAGATATATGCAAGTCAAGACAAACAATATAGAGGTACAATATGGTAAATAAAAGAAACAGAATACTAACCCTACTGGCGATCGTAATCCTCGCGCTCGCCATACTGACCGCGCCCGCGGCAGCCGATTCCGGGCAGCACGTAGATATCGCAATCGTTACAGGCTACACAAGCTACCAGATTCCGATGGAGAACGTGACAACAGCGATAAACGGAGATGCAAGCCTGAATATCACAGCATACTACTATCTCTCTGAACTCATACTCGTGGAGGAGATCAATCTCAGTCAGATGGACGTGATTTATATCAATATGCTCAGCGCATCGACTGCGCTCAAGATAGAATCCACGATCAACGACGCCATAGCCAACGGGGTTGTGGTACTCGATGACAACACTCTTCTGAATGAGAGCATTCCCCCTACTCATGATCTCGCTGAGGTGAGAAATGAGCTTGACCCATACTGGGACAACGCAGCATACAACGAGACCAATCTCAAGAACATGATCTTCTACCTTGCTTACGAGTTCTGCAACAGAACTGATCTTGTCGTTGGCGACCCGATCAAACTTCCAGTGCGAGCGATCTACCACCCGGCGATACCGGGCTGGTTCTGCGAAGACGTTGGTGAGTATCTTGAGTGGTACGGGAATCGCACTGATGGCGGGCATCTATATGATGCGAACAGACCGACCGTAGGAATCGCGTTCTACGACAGTTATTATCCGTTCAAGATCGAGCCTGTAGACGCACTTGTTGAAGAGTTCGAGTCCCGCGATTTCAACGTGCTTCCATTCTACTCAAAAAGTAGAAAGAGTAAGTGCGATCTATACCTGAAACCGGATGCAGATGGTGAACCCCTCGTGGACGCCATAATCTCGTTCACATACTTCAGTCTCAAATTCGACCCCGAAGAGATCGGCGTTCCTGTGATGAATGCGATCATCAACAACTACATGAACCGGACCGAGTGGGAGGAGAGCGGTCGTCCGCTGCCCACAAACAAGATGCTGAAGATCGATTATCCTGAACTCGTCGGCGCAATTGACCCAATCGTCATGGCTGCGACAGAGGTAGATCCCGAATCAGGTACATTACAGACTTTATCCATCGATTATCAGGTGGAATGGCTTGTGAACCGCACGATCGCCCAGATAAATCTTGCGGAAGAGAAAGAAGAGGACAAGAAGATTGCGATCATCTATTACAACCACGGCGGCGGGAAGGACAACATCGGGGCATCGTATCTGGCTGTTGCGCCGAGTATGTGCAACCTGCTTGAGGATATGAGCGCTGCAGGTTATGACGTAAACATGAGCATTGTGCCGAACGAGACCGCTTTGATCGATACGATGCTTTCGCAGGGCATCAACGTCGGGACGTGGGCACCGGGAGTGCTAAAGAAGATGGTTGGGTCCGGAAAAGTCGAACTGATCCCAAACGCCACATACCGTGCGTGGTTCATGGAACTGCCAGCTGAGAGGCGGGAAGAGGTGCTTGAGAGATGGGGTCCGCTGCCGGGTGAGATCATGGTCTGGGAGAACGAGACTGATAAGTATCTCGTAATCCCGAAGATCGATCTCGGGGATAATGTGATGCTTGCGCCGCAGCCCACCCGCGGCTGGCTCCAGAACAACGAGGCACTCTACCACGACAAGGAACTTGCGCCGCACCACCAGTATCTCGCGTTCTACCTCTGGCTCCAGAAGGAGTACAAAGCTGATGCGATCGTCCATTTCGGACGTCACGGCACACAGGAGTGGCTGCCCGGAAAGGAGTTTGGGCTCTCGCGGTATGATTGGCCCTCGATTATGGTTGGCGACATGCCGGTTGCGTATCCTTACGTGATGGACGGGCTTGGCGAGGGAAATCAGGCGAAACGAAGGGGCAGCGCAGTAATCATCGATCATCTTGTTCCGCCGATAATCGCTGCCGGGTTATATGGCAATTACACGGAGCTTGCGGAGGAGATGCTTCTGTACGAGTCTCAGAAAGTTAATCTCGATCTCAAGGCAGCGCACAGGGCAGAGATCATCAACCTGACCCGGGAACTCTACCTTGACGAGCGACTGGGCATTGATCTAACCCCGTTTGCAGAGAACCTCACCGCGAACCAGACCGAGTTTGAGGATGACTTTCTGGAGCCGCTGGAACATCTGCTCGACGATCTCCGGGGTGCTTCGATGCCGTACGGGCTGCACATTCTCGGAACATCGCCGGACGGCTGGAAACTCGTCGGCATGGTAAACTCGATGCTCGGGCATTCATACACAGACGATGTGAACGCGCTCAATGACTCAGAGGATGCGCCGCTTCTGCTGCTGGATCTCGTCATTAATCAGAGCACCCCGATTTATGATGCGCAGATTGATGTTCTGGGCACGAACTCATCGAGTGTCGAGGCACATCTTGAGAATGCACTGACCTATGCCCGGGAGCTTGCAGAAGGCGATAACGAGGTGTCGGCAGTCCTTGATGCGCTCGACGGTGAGTTCATATCACCGAATCTCGGTGGAGACCCCGTGCGAACGCCTGATGCACTTCCGACAGGGAGGAACTTCTATGCATTCGATCAGCGCAAACCACCGACCGCAGCTGCATGGGATCTTGGAATGGATCTGGTGAACCGGACGCTTGATATGTATCTTGCCGCTCACAACGACACGTACCCGAGGAAGATGGCATACATTCTCTGGGCTGGCGAGACCACACGCCACGAGGGTGTGATGGAGGCACAGATACTCTACCTGCTTGGCGTAAAGCCAGTCTGGAGCAAGGGGAAAGTCGTGGGTGTTGCAGCCATCCCATCCGAATCGATGAACCGTCCGCGAATCGATGTTGTCGTGGTCGTATCAGGACTCTACCGGGACATGTTCCCTGACAAGATCGTTCTCCTTGACAGGGCAGTGCGACTTGCCTACGAACAGAACGCGACTTTAGGTTGCCCGAATTACCTGAAAGAGAACACAGATGCGCTTGCAAAAGCTCTGATTGCGAAAGACCCATCGCTCAACGAGTCGGATGCGTTGAACCTTGCGCTCTTCAGGATTTTTGGCTGCGCTGACGGGACATACGGTCCCGGGCTTGCCAATGCGATCTCCGCCAGCAACACGTGGAATAATACCGACGTTCTGGCACAACTCTTCATCGACCGGATGGGGAACGCCTACGGGGAGGCTGTGTGGGGCGAGAGCGCAACCGACCTTTTCACGAGGAACCTTGCAGATGTCGAGGTCACGATGCATAGCCGGAGTTCGAACCTCTACGGCGCCTTTGACAACGACGATTTCTTCCAGTATCTGGGCGGACTGAATCTTGCTGTGACGTACGCATCCGGCGGGAATGCGCCTGACTCGTATGTTACGAACCTGAGGGCGGTTGGCGGCGAGGAAGTTGAGACGCTGAGTGCTTTCATATCGGGTGAACTCTATGCCAGATACTTCAATCCTGAATGGATCGAGGGGATGCAGGGACACGGTTACGCAGGCGCAAGGGAATTTGCGGACTTTGTAGAGAATCTATGGGGCTGGCAGGTGACGAGCCCTGAACTCATTTCGGATCATGTCTGGGATCAGGTATTTGAGACGTACGTCAACGATCATGCGATGAGTGATTGGCTTAAGCAGAATAGCCCGTATGCATACCAGTCCATGACTGCCCGGATGCTCGAAGCTGCACGGAAGTTGGATGCGGAAGGTAACCCCTACTGGGATGCCGACCCGGACGTGATCGAGAGTCTCGTGAAAGAATATGTCGAATCCGTTGCGGAGCACGGCGCAACCTGCTGCCACCACACCTGTGGAAACCCGCTCCTCGATGAATTCGTATCAGGTATCATCTCCGCACCCTATGCCGATGCTGATGTGGTTTCATCAGAGATCGCAGC
>DAOVGO010000156.1 GCA_030672345.1 Methanosarcinales archaeon
GCTCGTTGCAAAAGATCCGGCTGCGCTCCGGAACAAGGTTGGAGCAGCCGCGGCTGTTGGCGGGGACCGGATCGGAGGGCAGGAACTTGCGATCAGATCGATTCTTGATTTCTATGTGATCAGCGAGATGATACCTGTTGGTGGCGGCTCGTTTGGTGCGAATCTCGGAGGCACATTCTGGTCAAGGGATAAGGGCGCTGATGGTGTCAGCGCGGATGCGGACGGAATCAGGAGTATGCACCGGACAATCGACCGCTTGATCTCGGTTGCAGGGATGATTCAGGAATCGAGAGGTGATTGATATACTCAGGATAGCATGGGGGATCACCGGATGCGGCGATCAGATCGAAGAGACCTTTGCGATCATGAATGACATCTCGGAGCGTTATGATCTTGATGTCAATGTGTATCTCTCAACGAACGGCGAACTTGTGATGAAGTGGTACAATCTCTGGAAGGACCTGAAAGAGATATTCCCGAAAGTGAGTGTCGAGCGCGGCGCAAACTCGCCGTTTATCGCAGGGCAGCTCCAGATGGGCAGGTTCGATCTCTTTCTGGTCTGCCCGATGAGTGCGAACACCGCGGCAAAGATTGCGCACGGGATTGCGGACTCGCTTCTCACAAACGGCGTGTCACAGGCAGCAAAGGCGAGAATACCGATCTATATCTATCCTGCTGACCAGTACGAGGGCTCTATTGCAACGATACTCCCCAATGGGAAGAAATTGACCCTGTATATGCGGGATGTGGACATCGAGAACGCAAACCGGCTGAAACAGATGCGAGAGATCACGGTTCTCGAGAGCATCAGCGAGATCGAGGGTGTTGTGAAGAGGCATATCGAGGGGATTGATGGGTGATCGACAGAGTACAGGATACGCCACCAAAACACTTATCACAGATCAGACAATCTGTACCAGAGAGGTGGTCAAAATGGCAGAAGAACCCAAACTCTCACACGAAGAACCAACTCAGGCTGCAATTGGCGAAATCGAGGAACTCAAGATAGAGATCGTTGAGACACTGAAAAGTGCGGCAGTCAAGTTTCCTGTGAAGAATAAACACGAGTTGAAGAATCTCTTCCCACCCGGAACCAGGATGGCATGCAGGGTCGGTGGCAAAGAGACACATTTCGATGAACTCGTCGAGACGCTCAACACCGATGATTTTCCACTCGAAGATGCATCAGCGGTTGCGTCAAAGATACTCTCCAGATGTTCCCTCACGTAGATGTGGGGGATCTCTCATTTTTTATGGATAAAGGAGGTGCGAGCACCATTGGCAGACTCAAAACCAAAACTTGTAATCGTCTACGGAACAGGAACGAACAACACCAGAGCCGTGGCAGAAGGAATTCTGGAGGGGGCACAGGAGGAGGGCGTTGATACCGTTCTCTTAAACGTCGCAGACCTTCAAAAGGAAGAGATTATTGCAGAACTTGAGAGCGCCCAGGGAATCGCGATAGGCTCGCCCACCTACAACCGAAAACCGATTCCCGCGATAGTAACACTTGCAGAGATGCTGAAGGATGTCGATATGGAAGGGATAGGTCTGCGCAACCTTTGGAGCCTATGGGCACAGCGGAGAAGCTCCAAAGACGCTCAAGCGGGTACTGAAAGACTGCAACATGGAACAGATGGAGGTTCTGCGGATCCTCGGAAAACCATCAGGTTCCACGCTGGATGAATGCCGGGAGTATGGCGAGGCAATCGCCAGAAATATGCTCGGGAAATAATGATAATAATATAGGTGGAGGAAAATAATGTTAAGTGAGAAGATGCTCGAGCGCTTGAATGAACAGATCAACAACGAGATCTATTCAGCGTATCTGTATATGTCGATGTCTGCCTACAGCACGTACACCGGGCTGAAAGGCTTTGCCAACTGGTTCATGGTTCAGTATCAGGAAGAGATGGCACATGCGATGAAGATCTACGACTACATCAATGACCAGGGCGGTCAGGTGAAGCTTGCTGCGATAAAAGAGCCGCTAACTGAGTTTGAGTCGCCGCTGGACATGTTTGAGAAGACCCTTACGCACGAGAGATTCATCACAGGCTGCATCAACGATCTCGTGGACCTTGCGATAGCAGAGAAGGATCATGCCACAAACATCTTCCTCCAGTGGTTCATAACCGAACAGATCGAGGAGGAGGGGAATGACAATGATATCATCGCCAGGTTGAAGATCGTTGGAGGGGATGGTAACGGACTCCTCATGCTTGATCGGGAACTCTCTGCGCGGGTGTTTACGCCTCCTGTAAGGTGATTTTTAACTGCTGGACGTGAGACCGCCCCGTGAATACGAGGCAGGGCACATTCCGAGCGAAATGGATACCACCTGGAGATTTTGAGTAGAGGCATATTGCCGCTCCGGTCACGAGGAGCGTGGCTGCGAGCATCCTTTTAAGAGCAGGGTACACGAATGTATGCTGTGACGTTCTCCGTGAGCATGAAAGCATGGAATATCAGCAGTCCCCCAATCGAGATGGAATAAACCGCAGGAGAGAGTGAGATGAAGTGGTCGTATCAGATCGGCAGCATTCGTGGAATACCCATATATCTGCACGCAACATTTCTGGTAATATTAGTATTCTTCATCTGGCTATTTGCAGATCATACTTTTGAAATGTTCGGCATGGTTTTTGGTTTTGGAGGAATTGGTGTCCCGACATGGTTAAAATACCTGTTCAGCACGATTACGTCGATTCTTTTCTTCTCAACTTTGCTCTTTCACGAGCTCAGCCACTCCATCGTGGCACAGAGCTATGGCATAAAGATACGGAGCATAACCCTCTTTATCCTCGGTGGCGTGGCTCAGATGGAGGAGATCCCAAAGGAGCCGCGAATGGAAGCAAGGATATCGGCAGCAGGTCCAGCCTTCAGCCTGAGCGTGGGTATCCTTGCTTATATCATTTACGATATCTTTGGTCCGGTGAGCGAAGCCGCAGGGACGTTTGAGAATGCCTTTCTCATATTGGTTGGTATAATCGCATTTTACAACATAGTACTTGGCATCTTCAATCTCATCCCTGCGTTTCCCATGGACGGAGGGCGGATACTCCGTGCCCTGCTTGCCACGCGCATGCCGTACATAGACGCAACCAGAAAGGCGGCTGCAATAGGCAAGAGCCTGGCATTTATGATGGGAATCTTTGGGTTGCTGACGTTGGCGGGTGGGGGAGGTGGGGGACTGTGGTTGCTGCTCATAGCCTTCTTCATATACTATGGCGCAACCGGAGAGGAGGAGGCAGCGGTCATCTCGGTCACTCTGGAGGGTTTGACGGCAAGGGACTTGATGACCGCTGTTCCGGATGTGATCTATGTACCTCCAGACTGGACGCTTAATCAGTTGATCGATGTGATGTTCAAGACCAAACATACGGGCTACCCTGTGCAGGAGAGCCAGAATTCTCCAGTGCTCGGAGTGGTAACATTCTCGGATATCCGCAGGATACCCGAACCTGAGCGAGGTGCTATCAGGGTGAGGGACGTTATGACGAGTGAGATAATCGCAATCGAAGCTGGTGCAGATGCCTTCGATGCCTTCAAGCTCATCATATCGGGCAATGTGGGTCGCGTAATCGTCATGGATCGTGGGAAGATGGTGGGTATCGCATCAAGGACTGATCTCATGCGGTCGATTCAGTTCAGGGGCGCATACCGATGAGAGAGGGACAAACTATTTGGGTTTGGGTTTAATGGATGCTGTCGGAGCGGTGCAGCTGGGGAGGAAAGTGATGTCGAGGATCAAGCAGAACATACTCTCTGGCTTTTGCGTACAACAGGCCTCTCATTCCCGTTGCGGCATGTATACTCTGTCCGTTCTTCGGAATTACGTTCAGACCTGAGCTTGCAGGGCTTGTGATGGCTATCGAGTTCGGTGACGGTGGTGAGTCTATCCCTCCTGCTTAAGGGATATGTGCCGCCGGCAAAAGCTGAAAGGAGGTGAGAAAAGATGGCAATCGATCCGGTATGTAAGATGGACGTCGATGAACGGACTGCGAAGTTCGAAGACACGAGTATAAGGGCGAGACATATCACAACTGTTGCGCCTGGATGCGAAGATTGCGTTTGAGGCGAATCCTGCGGCGTATATTGGAGAGTGACGTTGTGGTGATGGGGCGATCACTTTCACTGCGCTCTTGAGGAATGGTTAAATCGTATAGATGTTAGAGAATCCTAATGTCATCAAGCGAGGATATGTCATGGAGTTGTGTGAGAATGGTAGACTCGTGAATATCTGGCAGGTGTGGTTGGTGACTATTGCGAGGCAGGAGCCTTAATCTCAACCTCATTCTCCTATTTCTCATTTCCCCTCTCTCGCGGTTTTCGTTCCAGAAACCCAACCGTCGTGCTGCCTTTTAGCTTCAACACCACTTCCAGTTCTGCCTTCACCGTCGCAGTCCCGCTTGATCTGGAAGCTGTCAGAACTGACGTGACAGAAGCCTCGCCTGCGAATATCCTGACAGGCGAGTCGATCACTCCGTTGTCCGTCTCCAGACTGATCGTCGCATCTCTCGGAACAGGAATCGGTCTCTCCTTCTTATCCACGATCTCTATGGTTATCGTCGATTTTGACTCGCCATCCGCCAGGATCTCGGTGGGATCCGGGGTGAGTTTCAGTTTGACCTTGGGTATCTCGGTCAGATCGCAGTGAACCTCGGTTCTCTGGTTGGCGACGACTATAGCCGTCTTCTTGCAACCAAAATATCCGGATTTTGCAAACAGAACGATATGGGTGCCTACCGAGACGTTATCTATCTCGGTTGGTGTTATTCCTTTGATATTTAATACATCCAGAGAAACTATGGCTTCTTTGGGGTCAGAGGTTGCATATATCGTGCCATATTGCTGTTTCTCTTCTTTTTTCTTTTCTTTTTCATCGAGTTTAGGCTTCCCGTTCTCAGCTGGCGGATTTCTCAAGATATGGATCAAAAGAGCACCTGCTGCCAGTGCTGCGACTGCTGCAACAGCGACCGGGAGTGAGAATGGATCGGTTTTTGCGGGCGTGGGCGTGGAAGTCGGGCTTGCTGGCGGTATCGTTGTCACCTGTAATTCCTGATCGACCGTTTCTGACCAGAGCCCACCATCATCCCTGACTGCAAAACGATACCAGCCTGCCACAACCTCATTTGGCTCGAGCGTGATCCGCGATGAATCGCCAGAATACGAGCGGGTGCTTCCATCCGGGAACGTCCAGCGGCATTCCACAACTTCGCTGTCTTCGTCATCGCCCCAGCCCTCAAGCGTCACACTCTCCCCCGCCTGCCGGATTCGGGTGTATATCGATGTGTGCGGTTGGGGGTATGCCTTCAGCCGGATTAACGGTTATTTCGACTGTATCACGGTCTGACAGGTCATTGCTGTCTGTTACCGTGAGTGTAACGGTGTAATGCCAGCTATCAGGGTGTGTGTGCTCCACATTCACCCCTGTGCCAGTAGATTCGTCACCAAAGTCCCAATCATAAGAAACGATCTCGCCATCCGGATCACTTGGTTCAGATCCTTCCGCGCTGAACGATACGGTCTCGCCCTCGGTTATCACAGTCGGGTTTGCCGATATTACGGCGGTCGGGTGGGCGTGCCCTGATATCGCGACCACTATCGGAGGCGACCAGCCCGATTCACCGCCTTCGCTATCAGCAGCCATTACCCTGACGCTGTACTCCCCCGCCCCCTCCCAGATATGAGACTGGCTCGCACTTCTGCCCGAATCCACAAATTCGGTCTCTGATGCCGTGCCATCGCCCCAGTCGAAGGTATATCGTATCTGATCGTCATCAGGGTCTTTGGCGAAGATCGAATAACTGTAAAATACCCCGGCGTACCCATGAGCCGGTCGCGATGGGTTTTTCGGTGTGTAGGGCGGATTGTTCGGCGGTCCGGTTTTGAAGTTCCAGCCGTCCCAGACTAAGTGCTCACCGAACAATAAAGTAGTAAAGTTTATCTGATGGCACTCCACATCCCTGACATTCGTGCGATTCGTGTGCGACAAGAAGTCGCATCACAGATTGCCCTTGTGGCTACCCCCTCCATTCGGGGTAATCCTACCACAGAATGCGCGGATGGTAACGCCCGCGTGTTAAGCTCGCATGGACATGCGTGGAACAATCAGAAAGTCCGGGTTCTGGATCAACTGCCAGGGTAAAGACGCTATGAAGAAACGAAAGTTGAACCATTGAAAGAGTCGTAACACGAGACCGGGCGAAATTGGACTGTTACGCTTGGACCAAAAGGTGTGTAACCCGACCACAATGGCTGCGAATACGTTATAGGGAATGGACAGATGGTTTCCGGCTCAGAGATGGCTTCTAAGGTGTCTGTGATTATCTGTGATGCGGAACGCAGGTTTCCATACGCGCTCCCGGAATATCCAGGTAGGAGCTTCGTAAGGAGTAACGATGGCGCAGATGGTAGAGGAATCGGTAAAAAGCGAATGATAGCTTGTAATAAGCTGTATATGGGTTCAAAACAACCTTTTCACAAAAGGTTGATCAAAAACTGCCTGACGGTGTTTCGCTGTATGAACGGGGGCAAACCTACGGATGTAAGTAATTAGAGTTACGCCTAAAACAGGCGAGAGACTTGCAAACACTCGAAGGAGTGTTAATGGGCTGCAAACCGGAATTACAAAGGCGGTGATCGAATGAGAACTGTTGCCCGGGTACTGAAAGGGCTATGAGATGTTTGTCTGCGGAGCAGCGCCGAGGGCAGCGGTATGAAGGGAAACTTTCACGTAACGTTCTGAGACGAGTAGGCGCGAGTAATCGCGTCTTCTTAGTCGGCGGTTTTATTTCCCCTGTTTTACCAGAAGGATTCTGCTCACGCAAGCGTGCTTTAATTGATCAGAAACGCGATGGTACTCGGATGAATGAATCGCTTTTGTGCACGATGGCGGTTGGACAACGATATCAGGCAGGGAATAAACGCACAGGCAGATCTCCTGGGGTGCTTAACCAAAGCACGCGTGAAGCTTTCTGATAGGGATTGATGTTGCGCTCGACTCCCGTGCCCGGTGAATGACTCGAACCTCCTTGCTTCGCCAAAAAACCTCTCGATCTCATTCATGAGTCTGGTGCCAGTGCCCCGGTTCTGAAAGTCCGGATGAACGATGATCTTCCCGCCGGCTGAAGCTTTGAGGAAGACCTGATCTTCAAAATCAGCCCACAGATCTCCGAGAGTCTGGGTTAGCGCCGGGATGGTGCAGTCATTGTAGATCTCTGCCTCGCTTATATAGCCAAGTTTTTGCAGATTTAGGATTTCTTCTGCGTCCTTGATTGTTGCGTGTTTAGTGATCATGTCCAATGAGTCTTCTTACCGTGATTTTATTTCACTCACCCAACCGCCATCCATATTTGAAAGCCTCTTCTTCTTTAGATTTTCCAGGATAATCGATCGAATATCCCTGTCTTTACTTGAAATCCATCTTTCCATCATCTTCTTTCCGCCTTCAGGCGATGCAACAACCGCTACACTCCAGCAGTAGCCCATAACCAGTCTCAATTTCCTGAACTCTTCGCTCTTACGATCTTCTTCGCTATCTATCGAAGACGTGATTTCACCCAAGTATCTGGAGCGCTCTCCGGGTCGATTCAGCCTATTTCAGTAACTTTCGGTTCATGAAAAGCACAAATTATTATATGGAACCATGCGGAAGAGTACAGCAGTTCTCGATACATCCCATGATACCAGAGAGTGATGGGACTCGTACGATTGGATGTGAAGAGCCCAAAGTCACTCTCTGACAAATCCACATGCTCGAAATAACAATACACGGACGGGGCGGTCAGGGCGTGGTTGTGACCTCCCGGATACTTGGCACCGCTGCGCTGTACGATGGACTGTATGCCCAGGATTTCCCGCTCTATGGCGCTGCCAGACGGGGCGCGCCGGTCATGGCATTCGTCCGCATCGACGACGAACCGATCCTCATGCGAGGGCATGTCGCAAAGCCTGATATCCTGATACTGCTCGACGAGTCGATCATCGGAGTCAAGGATATCTTTTCAGATTTACCGGACGATTGCACCATAATAATAAACACAACCCGGAACACCGGGGATTTTAAAGATGCGCATCCTGAGATAAGTGATCGTAACGTATATTGTGTTGATGGCACCGGTCTGGCACTTGAGTATCTGAAGAAGCCGATCCCAAACGTGGTGATCATCGGATTTCTCATCGGAATAACGAAATCGATCACAGTCGATGCGTTCAAGAAGGCGGTCAGAGACGAACTCGGGAAATATTCTGAGGATGTTATCAATAAGAATATAGAAGGCGCGCTGAAAGCCTGTGAGTTGGTGGCATGGAGATAATAAATATATCTTATGATGGGATTGCAGGCGTTCCTGTGATCAGAGAGCCTGCGAGTGCGCTTAGAAATAATACCGGGACATGGCGAGTCTTCAGGCAGGTTATTGACAAAGATAAATGTGTCAGATGCGGCAGGTGCTGGGTCTTCTGTCCGGAAGGTGCCATACATGTCGATGATGAT
Source organism: Methanosarcinales archaeon (assembly GCA_030672345.1). GTDB lineage: Archaea > Halobacteriota > Methanosarcinia > Methanosarcinales > Methanogasteraceae > Methanogaster_D. The sequence goes on from DAOVGO010000156.1 coordinate 8,501, forward strand.
ATCTGGATCGACTACGATCACTGCAAGGGATGCGGGATATGTGTCAATGAATGCAGGTTCATCACAGCCCAGAGGGAGGAGTAGAAGATGAGGCAGATGATCACAGGAAATGGCGCTGCCGCATGGGGGGCGAGACTCTCAAGGGCTGAGATAATCCCGAACTTTCCGATAACCCCCCAGACAGCGATAATAGAGGGGATCGCATCATGGATCGCAAGCGGCGAGATGGACGCAGATTTTCTTCCGATGGAATCAGAGCATAGCGTGATGAGCGCTCTGGCAGCAGCCTCATCCGCAGGTGCACGTGTCTTCAGCGCCACAAGCTCGCAGGGACTGATGCTGATGACCGAGATGATGTATGTGACAAGCGGTCTCAGGCTGCCTGTGATCCTGGTCAATGTCAGCAGGGGGCTTTCCGCGCCGATAACGCTCTGGTCTGACCATAATGATGTGCTGGCACAGCGGGATTCCGGCTGGCTCCAGATATTCTGCTCAAACAACCAGGAGGTTCTGGACAGCGTGGTGATGGGATACAGGATAGCAGAGAAGAGCGAGGTCTTGCTGCCGATGATGATCAATGTTGATGGTTTTACGCTTTCCGCCACAAGAGAACCTGTGGAAATCCCGGATCAGGGTGAAATAGATGATTTCTTGCCTGCATACAATCCGGAACACACCATTCTGGACCCGAAAGAGCCGATGAGCGTAGGAGGCGTGGTCTTTGATGAGTACATGTACTTCAGATCACAGCAGCGGATGGCGATGTGCAATTCGAAAGGTGTCATAAAGGATATCTGTTCCGAATGGGAGAAGTTGACCGGGAGAGGATACGGGCTCGTCGAGCCATACTGTCTGGAGGATGCCGAGCGTGCGCTTGTGATATCTGGCTCTGAATCAGCGATACTCAAATACACGGTTGACAAGCTGAGAAAGGATGGGGAAAAGGTAGGAATGCTCAGGTTGAGAACGATGCGACCGTTCCCATCTGAAGAGATCATTGATACGCTCTCTGATGTGGAAGAGATCGGCGTAATCGATCAGGACATCTCCCCGGGAAGTGGCGGAATCATAGCAACAGAGGTGAAAGCCTGCCTCGGGAGGGGCGTTACCAGTTTCATTGCAGGGCTTGGAGGCAGAAGGATCGGTGCCGAAAAGTACGAGCAGATGTTTAAAAGACTCGGAAGAGACGTAGAGGAGTGGATATTTTGAAAACTCTGAAGAAATTAACCGATATTCCGATGGAGGACTACCTTGTCGGGGGACATGTCGCATGTCAGGGATGCTCAGCGTCCCTCGGGCTTCGGCTTGCCCTTAAGGTTCTCGGGAAGGATACGATCGTTATCAATGGCTCCGGATGCATGACCCTGCTCCCAGTATATCCAACCACTCCGCTCAGGGTTCCATGGATCCATCTTGCAATCGAGAATACTGGAGCAGCAGGTACGGCACTCTACTATGCGCTCAGAAGAAAGAATATAAAAGCCAATATACTGGGTTATGCTGGCGATGGCGCTACATATGACATCGGAATCCAGAGCCTTTCAGGAGCAGCAGAGAAGAATATAGATATGATCTATATCTGCTACAACAACCAGTCATTCGGAAACACAGGACACCAGCGGGCAAGTTCGACGCCGCGTGCGTCTTATACAACGACAACGCCTGTCGGGAAGGTTGAAGCAGCGAAGGATATGCCTGCCATCATGGCAGCGCACAGGATACCATACATCGCAACAGCATGTCCGTCATATCCGATCGATTTTCTGAATAAGGTTAAGAAAGCGGCTGAGGTTAAGGGGATGGCGTTTATCGATCTGCTGACACCATGTCCTGTTGGCTGGGGATTTGATCCATCTGAGGGGATCAATATCGGGAGACTGGCAGTAAGGACCGGGATGTGGAAGCTCTATGAGATTATGGATGGGAGGGTTGATCTGACTTACGTTCCGAAGAAGAGGAAGAGGGTTTCGGAGTATCTGCGAGCGCAGGAGAGGTTCTCGCATCTTTCGGATGATGATATTGGGGCGATACAGGCGGAGGTCGATCAGGAATGGGCGGGGCTGGAGGAGCGGGGGTATGGGTACGAGATTATGGTTTGATGAAGAAGCCAGAGAACACCTCTGCATCAACACTAATCCCCCTCGTACCGGCTGACGCTGAAAACGAGGAAGTCGTACGGGATCAACTGCGTTTCATTGTCTCTCTTCATCACCCCCTACAAACAGCCATAGAACGTGAGTTTATCAAAAGATTGGAAAATTTGTCAGAGTGGGATGTCACAATGCAACATACGTTTGGGTAAATTATTTATCGGGAAATCCACAAAGGGCTATCATCATGTCTGGCCTTCCCCGAGTATCAGAGCGAAGGAGCATTGATCATTAGTCTGCGACGCATGACTGTAAACGAAAAACTCTGGCCATCCAGAAAAAGCGATGGTGCCGACATCTCTACGATCGAGGAACTCGTCGGCGTCGATCTGGCGTTGGCGTACGGGATAAAGCAAAAACGTGAGAAGATCGGGAGGGTCGAACTTGGTCTGGTGAGAATCCCGATCTTCTGGGAATGGGTCGATCCGGTCACCGGGAAGGATGCCAGTCAGATCAACTATTATATAAACAGTCTAAATGTGTTGGTCGATACGAGAAACAGGATCGATGCAAACCACGAGACGCTCGTGCGACGGGTGATCCCGGATTTCCATATCATCAGGGATGATGATGTGGTGATGGGGCGCACTGCTGTTATCAAGCAGCGCGAACGCTATGAAGAACTCAGGTGGCGGATCAGAATTCTGTCAATCGATGAGGATTTTGTCAGGGAATTCATCCCGGATTTCGAAGATCGGCTCAATGGGATGTATGAGACCGGAGAAAACAGGAACTGGGCAACTGACCAGCGAAAGATCATTGATATGCTCATGAATAAATATCAGGACTGGATCAGTGAGGTTGGGAGGGTGTACCTGGATTATCTGACAGATGGTGGACTGGATGCCTTTCTTGCCGGGTTAACACCCGAGGATGCTACCAGATGTGAGAGGTGGATTCACGATGTTGGAGAATCTTATCTGGACCATCTCGATGTCACCAGAACCGTAAAGCAGAACTATGATTGGCTGCTCGACCGCAAGATTCCACCTGTTGTGAGGCGATTCGAACGCCTGATCGAGAAGGAGGCGAAGTTCGTAGGAAGGGTAGACGGAGAACCGATGGTGGACCGGAAGACGCGGGTCAGGCGGAGCATGCTGAAACACTGGGTTGATAAGTTTTACAGGAAGATGCGGGAACTGAATAAAGAGGAGGAGATATATCTCTGAATGGATTTCGGTACTTCTGAAACAGATGTTGCCTGGAGAGGCGGCGATTGTTTTGCTCTGGTGCCGCCCTCATCCTCCAACCCGATTCTTGCAAATCCTGCCTTGATGATGTCATGTTGGAAGACATGCTGCATCATTACTGATCCCGTACATATCCTTGAGTCCGTGCCCTGTTGCGATACAGACAACCGTCTTCTGATTCAACAGATCACCAGCCATCCTCGCTCCTGCAAACGCAACAGCCCCGCTTGGCTCAACAAAGACACCATTTGATCCGAGTTCGTCTCTTGCCATAAGAATCTCCTCATCAGTCACCCTTATGCAGATGCCGTCTGACTCGCGGATTGCCTTTAACGCAAGCAAACCATCGATCGGATCGCCACACGCGATTGCAGAGGCAACGGTTCTTGGATTTTCTATCGGCACGATCGTGTCAGTCTGCTCCTCCCATGCTCTCACAACCGGATCGCATCTCTCAGCCTGAACACCCATCATACGCGGCAGCGCATCGGTGATCCCGGTGATCATCAGTTCTTTAAACGCCTTCCATACACTCCAGATCAGGGTGCCGTTTCCTATGGGGACGATCACAACATCCGGAACACGCCAGTACATCTGGTCAGCGATCTCGAACCCCACCGTCTTTGTGCCCTCGCACCGCCAGGGGTAGTCGCCTGCCAGGAACGATTCAGGATCACCGCGGACCTGGTTCTCGGCAATCTTCATGGCATCTGCGTAGTCACCGCTTGTGAGCTCGATCTCAGCGCTGTATGCCTTCATCTGGACAATCTTTGCCTTGTTCACGAAATCGGGGATGATGATCTTACATCTCATTCTGGCAAATGCGGCGAATGCGGCGACAGAAGACCCCATATTTCCTGTTGATGCGATCACTGCTCTCGTCCTCCCCCAGGTGACCGCTTTTGTGATCTCAAGCGATGAACCTCGGTCTTTGAACGATCCCGTTGGATTGGCTGCCTCGTACTTCACAAGAAACTTCTTTGCTTGCGGCATCAGTCTTGTCAGGTCAACAAGAGGCGTACCACCCTCGCCCATCGTCACGATCCTGGAGAGATCACCAACTGGCATGAATGCCCAGTATTTCCAGTGGCCCGGGCACTCGCGCATGAATTCGTCCATACGAATCGTACGCTGTATCGATGTGTAGTCATACTCGGCATCAAGCGCAGAATTGCACTTCGGACACCTCATGACCGGACATCTCTGGATCTTCTCTGGGGAATAGGAACTCCCGCACCCGATACATCTGAAGAATTTTACATAGACCAATGTCTCACATCCACACAGAAGATCATTGACGACACCCCATTACCCTGATTCGCACCTCACAAGCGAGATCTCTCCAATACGCAACATCTGAAGCACCTGCCCTGTCCAAATCCGTGACGGCTGTCCTGCACAAACACGCGAGACCGCCTGCATACAACTGAACGATATCAGAAATGGTCAGTGGCATCCTCAGATGGTGGACGGTCATGATGCTGTTTCTGCATGATAGGTTAAAAGATTGCCGCGACAGAATTGGCACCCCTCAGGCATCGTTACTTCATCATTACGGCTGATGAGGGATGCCTAAGCACGAAGACGTTGAAGGTTGTATCTGATCTTCTTTTTAAGTGTATAAAAAATAATAAAACTGAAAAAAGATATGAACAAGTTTAAGAAAGTTAAGGGTACGAGTGTAAGAAGTCCGTCGCCCTTATTAAAATCGGGGTTTGAATCAATATAAAACCGTACATGTGGATCTGTAGAGCTTTGCCAGAATGTTTTTTCCTTATCAGTAGCCTGTGTTATCCAGCCTACTTTTCTGATTAAAGGGTTGTTCTCATCAAGCATTTCTAAACCGAACTCATCAGCCAGGCGCATCATCAGCTTTTCAACTTCTGAGGGAATAACGCTATTATATCGGGGATGTATTTTATAAATGTGCTTCACTAAAACGGCGTAAACACTTGGGTTGATGGGCGAAACCAAGAAATAAACCGCCCTACTCGGATGAAATATTTTGAATTTTATTGCCTCCTTCAACCAGAAAGAAATATCGGCATTTTTCCGTCTGTACTCTGGCACCAAGCCTGCTTCCGCCCTGAAAATAACTAATAACTTATCATTAATAAATCTTTCAAAACGATGAACAGCAAAATATCCTATTATTTCTTTTCCTGGTTTATTACGATATATAAATATTTTTGTAGCGTTAGCAGGAGAATTAACCACATAATGATCAAATCCACTTTCATCAAGACCCTTGAAGATACGCTTATGCACATCATACAAACTCTCACTAAGCTTTTGCCGTGCCGCATCTGTCAGCCTGGAAGGACAAATCGTTTCAGCACAGACTACTTTTGACATCTATAATACCCCTTCGCATGTATGTTAGCTATATTCGGTTGATTCCGAAGTATACTTGTTCGCATATAAACCTTTCCTGCGATAAACATCGAAAACG
>DAOVGO010000061.1 GCA_030672345.1 Methanosarcinales archaeon
CCACGTTGTGGAGTACTTTTGAGAGATTCTTCGTGTTTAGATGTGGTTTGATATCTTCTGCATTATAGAGTTTTTCCCATGCATCTTTTGCCCGTTTTAACGGTACAATGCCTGTGACGCGCACCACGGCAAGAGCATATATCTCCTTCCAACAGTCAGGAAAGCCTTCTCTCAATAGAGGCTTGAGATCTTTCATCATCTCATGCAGCAGCATTGAGTTGCCGTATTCTGTGATGTTTCGGATGTTGGAAGGCTGTCTTTCGCCGGATTTGATCAACCCCTTATCAGGATCGAGTTTTCCAAGATATTTTGAGGTTTTTCTTGGTTTTTTGAGTTCTTTATCCCAGTAAGTGGTTGAATGATAGACGTAGTGATTTTTTCCCTGCGTCTTCACCTCAAGACATTTCACACCTTGATCTCTCTGTTCCTTCAGCCATTCTCTGGCCCATTGTTCCATATTCAGTATATGGGGGATAAGTTATGATAAAGGTATCGGTACTTAGGTTTGTTTGATTTGCGAAAAGGAGTACGTTATAGGATATTTGGATGAGACCTATCCCCTATTCATTCGGAGTTAAGGTTACGAAAAAGTATATCGCCAGCCCCCGCCCGAAGGGCAGTTTTTACTCGATTTTTTGTGAAAAAATCGTTTTTTATTTGCATTGCCTATTCTTTGCTCCCTTCAGCAGTCACTATCTTTAGCAAAGCAGCAGCCACTTCTAAAGAAGTATAATCTTCCTGAATAAGTTTTTCAACCAAATTACTACATTTTCCCAGATGCCCGGCATCAATAACCCCTTTAACTTTTTCTAAAAGCAAGTTTGTCCTGATCTCTTCGACATCACTGATAGAAGGAACTTTCTGAGCTATAATTTTAGTTTTTGTGAATCTTTGTATCTGCCTTATTCTATATGTCTCCTTGCCGGTCACAAATGTAAATGCGTGCCCCGCTTTTCCTGCCCTGGCTGTTCTTCCGATTCTATGTACATAATATTCATCATCAGTAGGTATGTCATAGTTGAACACGGCGTCTGTAGCCCCTACATCGATTCCCCGGGCTGCCACATCAGTTGCCACTAAAATATCAATCCCGCCACCTCTAAATTTAGACATGACGCTGTCTCTTTGCTTCTGTTGCAGATCCCCGTGCAGCCCCTCAGCCAAATATCCTCTTGCATTGAGGCTTTCAACCAATTCATCCACACGTCTTTTTGTATTACAAAAGACCAGCGATAATTTCAGATTGTAAAGATCGATTAAACGAGACATGACCTCTGTTTTTGCTTGCTGTTTGACTTCAACAAAAAATTGTTCGACATTGGGAACGGTCATCTCCTTATGTACCAATTTTATCAGTTGTGGGTTGCTCTGATATCGTTTCGTTAAATTTAAAATGGCTTTTGGCATGGTTGCAGAGAAGAGAATGGTCTGTCTTTGCTCTGGGATTTTCCTCACAATAGTTTCGATGTCGTCTCTAAATCCCATGTCCAGCATTTCATCTGCTTCATCCAGTATGATTATCTTTACGCCACCCATTTTCAAAGTGCGGCGGTCTAAATGATCCATGACGCGGCCAGGAGTGCCGATAATAATCTGTACACCTTCTTTTAATGCTTTAATCTGGCGCCCTATAGGCTGTCCACCGTAAACGGGTAAAATCCTAATGCCTTTTTTATACTTTGAAAGATTTTTCAGTTCTTCTGATACCTGAATTGCCAGCTCTCTTGTGGGACATAAAATTACAGCCTGTAATTCCTTATTTCTCGGATCTATCCTCTCTAAAGTTGCAATTCCGAAAGCGGCAGTCTTCCCTGTGCCTGTTTGCGCCTGTCCAATCACATCTTTTCCATCCAACATATATGGAATGGATCGATTCTGAATTGTGGTGGGCTCTTCAAAACCCATATCTGCAATTGCCTGATACATCTCTTTTGATAAATGCAAATCTTCAAATCCTGGACTTTCCATGTTTAATCTCCTTTACTTTCATTTGTTTGTTACCTTACTTAAATCTGGCACAACCCGGATTTTTCTGGTTCTGATGTTTTCTGATGGTCGCTAACGGTTGAGTTGGCAAAGCCTTTCAGCCAGGTGTACGTGCCGTAGGCGGACATCGACATGCAGAGATACGCTCTAATAGATCTCGCTATTGATCTGTTCATTCAATCGCTCGAGCATCTTCTCGCTTAGCATACCATCCAATCTCTATTATATAACGGTAAAAATACAAAAGTCCCCCAGACCTACGTGAGGGAACACCTGGAGAGTATCTTTGACGCCACCTCTGATGCATCTTCGAGTGGAAAGTCATCGAGGTCGAGCGTCTCTGCGAGTTCATCGAAGTGCGTCTCTTTGCCACCGACCCTGCATGCCATCTTGGTTCCCGGTGGGAAGAGATTCTTAAGCTCGTGCTTGTTCTTCACAGGGAACTTGACTGCCGCATCTTTCAGCATCTCAACGATCTCTATCTTGAGTTCTGCAATCTCGCCAATTGGTTTCTGCGTTGGTTCCTCGTGTGCAAGTTTATGTTCTTCTGCCACTTTGACCACCTTCCAGGGTACTTAATTATGTGATCCCTAATAAGAGTTTTGGTGGCTTATTCACACATCACAATCGATATCGGGCGGCTGTTTTGCGAATATCGTCTGAAATCCATCAATTCTTGACGATATTCAAACGATAAGTTTTTAAAGTTGTATTGCAAAGGGGGGGAGGTGAAGCGCGCGTAAAGCGCACATATCCCGCGCGTATCAGGATGTTTGACCGCTGATGCAGGCGGATTCCTTAAACATCCGGCAACATGTAAAGGAGGTGTTGTAATTGGCTAAACTGGCTGTAATCTACGGAACCGGAACCGGTCACACCGGAGAGATGGCAGAACAGATAGATGACGGGGCAAGGTCTGAGGGTCTTGAGACTGAAGTGATACTGCTCGGTAACGTGACCGAGGACGTGCCCGGCGGCGGGCGCACAACGAGTGTGGATGACGCGCTCGCGATCATGGACTCGGCAGATGCTGTTGCGATTGGCTCATCAACGTATAATATGTTGCCGGTCGTCTTTGTGGAGCAATTACTGGAGAAGGCTGGAAGCCTTGATCTATCCGGCAAGGTCGGGACAGCATTCGGACCTTATGCAACCCGCCCCAAAGCTGTCGGGATCATCATCGATGCCATGAAGAGCTGGGGCATGGATGTGGTGGAACCCGGGTTGCAGGTATCAGGTGCAATAACCGGCAAGATAAGACAAGAGTCCAGAGAACTTGGCGAGAGCATCGCAAGAGCACTTTCCGGGAAGAGATAGGAGGTGAGTAAGATGGATAAGATCACAGATGACGTGAAGAAGGTTCTTGAAAAGATACAGTGGGGCTCGGTTGCCACAGCATCGAAGGATGGCGTACCGAATGTCTCGCCGAAGGGCAGCTTTAAGATCGTTGATGAGCAGACGATCCAGTTTGCGGATATCTTCTCAGAACACACGAGAAAGAACCTCCTGGAGAACCCAAGGGTCGCAATCGACATCGTGGACGCAGAGACCGCATCAGGATATCAGCTCAAGGGAACCGCAACGCTTGCTGATAGTGGACCTGCGTTTGATGCGGCAAAGGAAGAGCTTGCCAAGATGGGGTTTCCAGCGCCGAAGAACCTTGTCACTGTTACGGTTACCGAGGTCTACAGCGTGAAGCCAGGAGGCAATTAGAGTCATGGACGAGAGAAAGGTTGCACTCTTCGCATTCAACGGCGACCCGATGTGCTTTGCCCACGTCCTCTTAAACGCTCTTGACATGAAAGAGCGTGGTTTCGATGTGAAGGTCGTGATCGAAGGCACTGCCACCATACAGGTTGCGGAGCTTGCAGACGAGAAGAAGCCCTTTGCAAACCTGTATAAGCGAGTGTTGGATTCCGGTCTGATCGACTGTGTCTGTGAGGCATGCTCGAACCAGACCGCGTCCCAGGAGTCTGCCCTGAAGCAGGGGCTGGCACTGTGCAATGAGATGAGCGGGCACCCGAGTGTCGGGCGCTACATCGAGGATGGGTACGAGGTGCTGCTATTCTGATAACCGTGAACGGAGATATAAATCATGGAAAAGACGCTTGAAAACCTGACAAAAGCCTTCATCGGCGAGAGTCAGGCTCGGAACAGGTACACGTTCTATGCGAAAGTTGCAAAGAACGAGGGCTTTGAGCAGATCTCGGATATATTCCTCGCAACAGCAGAGAATGAACGGGAACATGCGAAGTGGCTCTTCAGGATGATCGATGAACTCAGGTCAAAGGTTCCGGGAAACCCGGATGAGATCGTTGTACAAGCTGCTGCTCCGCTAACGCTGGGGCACACCGCCGAGAACCTCGCCGCAGCGATCGCTGGCGAGAACTACGAGACTACGACGATGTACCCTGAGTTTGCGGATACTGCAGAAAGTGAGGGGCTGGACGGGATTGCCAGTAGATTGCGCTCGATAGCGGTTGCAGAGGCACATCACGAAGCGCGGTACAGGAAGTTACTTTCTGCGGTTGAAGGCGGTACCGCTTTTAAAAAGGAGAAGACAGTCCCTTGGGTCTGCAGGAAGTGCGGGTATGTCCATGAGGGTAGAGAACCGCCCGAGCAGTGCCCGTCGTGCGATCATCCGAAGGAGTACTTCGAACTTGCGTGTGAAGAGTACTGATAGGAGGTAGATATGACAGAGAAAGGAGAGGTCTACAGATGTAACATCTGTGGTAACGTGGTTCAGGTAATAGAGGAAGGAGACGGAGAGCTCGTCTGCTGTGGCGTTCCGATGGATCTTGTTTGAGTAAAGGGAGGGCACACCATGGCGAATTATCGATGCAAGATGTGTGGATACACGTACCGCCTGGAACGAGGCGATCCTGCGAGCGGGATCGCACCGGGAACAGCGTTTGAGGATCTGCCAGACGACTGGAAGTGTCCGTCCTGTGGCGTCGGAAAGGAGTTCTTCGAACCCGTTGATTAGAAGATAAAGGAGGTATAAACAATGGTTGAAAACGTTATTGATGAACAGTTCCTGCGAATAAACAGAGCAGCGAACCTGATGAATCTGACCGAACTTGAGAAGAAGCACTTGCCGCATATCAGTATTCCTGTGAAGGTTGCGGCACGGGAGCCGTTTGACATTGAAGTAGAGGTCGGCGGGATGCTCAAGCATCCGAATGAGCCGGGACATCACATACAGTGGATCGAACTGTATGCAGACGACGTATTTCTGGCACGAACAGACTTAACCCCGCAACTCACCGAGCCAAAGACCGCGTTCACGATCAGGCTCGACAACGTGGGCTCTGTCAAACTGCGGGCGGTTTCGCGCTGCAACCTGCACGGACTCTGGGAAGTTGCAGGATCTGTTACGGTTCTGCCGCCAGGAACGCATCTCGAGCACGAGGCGAAGTTTGCATGCCTTACATGCGGACAGATGACGTTCACCGAAGGCGATAACCCTGAGACCTGCTGGTTCTGCGGCGAGCATGAGGCAGAGATGTTCTCTGGCTGTTGATTAAAGGAGGTGCATAACATGGAAAAACAGATCGTAGATAGCATAAGCAAGAAGATCGGGTTTACACCCGATATCATGAAGACGATTGGAGAGATCGACCCATCTTTCTTGAGGATGTATCAAAAGTGCGATGAAGGTGTACTGAAGGATGGCGCGCTCTCTGTGAAGACGAAGACGCTTATGGCACTCGCCGCGGTTGCAGCGCAGCGGTGCGAGCCCTGTGTGGAATCGCAGATGCGAAACGCCATCAATAACGGGGCAACAAAAGAGGAGATCGTGGAGACGCTTGAAGTCGTGTTCATGACTTCGGGTGCCCCTGGTGTTGCAATGTTTCGGAATGCGCTGAAACAACTGCCGAAAGACTGAATAAAACGAGGCGATGGTATGGAACTAAAAAAACTTGCACCGAATTTTGCGGTTCAGGACATCGGGAAAACAGTTGTGTTCTATCGCGATGTGGTTGGGTTTAAACTGGAAATGGCAGTACCAGAAGATAAAAGTGGCGTTGAGCAGGAACTCGCAGAGGGAAAAAAGTATATCTATGCCATGATGAGTCGTGATGGTGTACAGGCAATGTTTCAGAGAATGGATAGTATCGGAGAGGATGTGCCGCCACTTAAAGGTGTACCAATAGGCGCTTCTGTATCCTTTTACATCGAAGTGGAGGATATAAACGCGCTATACCAAGAAATAAAACCAAAAGCCGAAGTAGTAAAAGAACTGGAAACCGCTTGGTATGGAATGCAGGAATTTTATATCAAAGATTGTAATGGCTATATTTTAGGATTTGCAGAAAGGAAATAAGAAAATAAAGATGGTGGGATCGATAAGAGACTGTAAAGGAGGTACATAACATGGAAGAAGAAACCACAGCAGAACAGGCACAGGCACGCCCGATGCTTCACCTGGGCGAGATTGCTCCTGATTTTGAGGCTGTGACCACGCACGGACCAATAAAGCTATCCGACTACAATGGACAATGGGTTATCCTCTTTTCGCATCCGGCAGACTTCACGCCGGTATGCACCACAGAGTTCATGGGCTTTGCAAAGATGCACCCGGAACTTGAGAAGCGCGGTGTGAAGCTGATCGGACTCAGCGTTGACAGCGTCCACTCGCATATCGCATGGGTGCGGAACATCGAGGAGAAGATGGGCGTTAAGATACCGTTTCCTGTGATAGCAGACCTGAGCATGAAGGTTGGGGAACTGTACGGCATGATCCATCCGGGACAGAGCGCAACCGCTGCGGTGCGGTGCGTCTTTGTGATCGATCCCGACCAGATCCTGCGGGCTATGATCTACTATCCGCTCTCAACAGGACGAAATATGGACGAAATCCTGCGGTTGATCGATGCCCTGCAGGCAGCAGACAAGTACGGGATCGCAACGCCTGCTGACTGGAGACCGGGAGATCAGGCGATTGTTCCGCCGCCGGCAACAACGGATGCGGCAGAGAAGCGGCTCGGCGAGGGGTATGACTGCAAGGACTGGTACTTCTGCAAGAAGACAATCTAAAAGGAAAAAGGAGGTGAGACTAAAATGGCAGAATATCGATGTACAAACTGTGGATACGTTACCGATGCTGATGCGGCACCAGTTGAGTGTCCGGTCTGCAAGCACAAGAAAACGTTCGAGAAGATCAAGGACTGATCCCATTGATATGGTATCCTCGTTTCGCGGGATATGCTTTCTAAAGCCGCATCAGGGTGAATCAACGACGATAAGAATAGCTGTGTAGTCATCACCAGCCTTCGATCCATTTCACGACTTTTCTGCCCAGATCGGTCGGATAATAGATCAGATAATTCCCCTCCTGCCGTGCGCACACGAGACTGCTCTCCTTTAGCACAGAGAGATGATACGACATCTTCGAGTACGCATATCCGGTCATCGCAACGAGGAGGCAGACGCACATCGGCTGCATGGAAAGCGCAAAGAGCACCCTGAGCCGTACCGGATCTGATAGCGCACGGGCGATCGATGTGACATCTTCTATCTTCTGATCATCGGGCAGCAACCTGGCGATTCCGTCGATTCCGCCTTTCTCTTCCAGTTCACACCTGATCGAGTCTGGGATCTCTATCTCTTCCATGATTTCAAACCTCTTTGAATCTTTAAGGTTCAATCGCTATAGTTTCAAGCAACATTGAAATGATGGTGGACATCACAGATAACGTTTGTCGTCTGGATGGGGGCAAAGGTCGGCAGGTCCAATAGGGATTCTATATCCGTTTGATGCGGTAAGAGAAAGCAGCCCACAACTCACAACCGCTCTGGTAGACTCTTCTCATGGAGCTTTACCGCAGCCGTCATGAAGATCACCAGAAATAGCAGGAGGGCACCGATATCCACTCCAATCGGATAGTAACCGGTCCCCTGGAACGAATATCTGCACAGGTCAGTTATGTAGGTCAGAGGAGATAGCGATGCCAGCGCCCGTCCCCATGATGGCAGTTCCCCGACCGGGATGAATATGCCGCTTATGAAGACCAGTGGAAATTTTACCATTGTGGATATCATCATCACGGTGGACGTCATACTGGTCGGTGTGGATGAGAATATCAGCCCCATAGCTGAGAAGCAGAATGCTGCCAGTACAATGCCCGCGGCAAGGATGAACGGATGTTTGACTGTCACACCGATCGCCATTCCAGATAGTATCGGGACGAGAGATATCCCGATCCCGAAGAGCACGGATGCCAGCATATCCCCCAGCAGGATTGTTGTGATGGAGACCGGGGCTGCTGCAAGTCGCTCCAGGTTTCTGGTCTGTGTCTCGGTGGGCGCGATCACAGGAGTGACCGACATTGATGTGAAGAAGATCGTCATGCTCAGCAGTCCTGCGATGAGAAAATCGACCGGGAGATCTCTTCCTATCACGAATGCCAGAAAGAGGAATACGGGGAAGAGGACACCGAATATTATCACAGGTCCCTTCAGATAATAGATCCTGACATCTTTTTTGGCAATTGCACAGGCACGTTTTAGCTGATCGATCATTCCATCTCCTCTGTGAGTTTGATGAAGACATCTTCAAGCGTTGGTGTCAGCGTGTTCAGCGTCACGATCTCCAGATTATTTGACCGGGAATAATCCACCAGTTGATATATCGTCCTGCCGGGTTCGCTCGTATACAATCGCAGTTTATCTCCGCTCATTCGGATGTCGATGACTCCTGAGATGTCAGGGAGATCAAAGACATCTACAGGCATGTCGAAACTGACCTCCACACATTCCAGCCCTCCTATTCTCCTTTTGAGTTTCTCTGGGGCGTCTATGGCTGCTATCTTTCCATGGTTGATGATTGCAACTCTGCTGCACAGCTGGTTCGCCTCCTCCATGTAGTGAGTGGTGAGAAAGATGGTTTTACCGACTTTGTGGAGATCCAGCACCATATCCCTTATCAATCGTGCGCTCTGAACATCCAGACCAGATGTCGGCTCATCGAGAAATAGTATCTCCGGGTCATTCATAAGAGACATGGCGATGATGAGTTTCTGCTTCATCCCCTTGGAGAATGTCCTGACCTTATGATCCTTCCTGCCGTACAGATCGAACTTCATCAGGAGTTCTTCTGCTCTCTGTCTGGCATCAATCTTTGATACACCATACAATTCTGCCATGAACTGCAGGTTATTCCAGGCAGAAAGTTCGGTGTATGCGTTTGAAAGCTCCGGAACAACCCCCATCATCTGTTTGGCTTTGATCGGATCACGCTGGATATCAATACCCATGATACTGACCGTACCAGAACTTGGCTTGATTATCCCTGTGAGCATTCGTACAGTTGTTGTCTTGCCTGCGCCATTCGGTCCCAAAAAACCGAAGACCTCACCCTCTCCCACCTCAACGTTAATATGATCCACCGCTGCAAGTTCATTGTAATATTTTGTCAGTTTTTTGACCTCAATCACATTCTCCATGATCCTGCACCCCATTTCCTAATAAATCTATGATTATACGCATTATTTTTAGTTTCCACACCTTTTCAGGTGCACCTCCGCCTTTTTCCAGGTACTCGGAAACCTCGATGATGCCTGCCTTGTTCAGTTCTGATAGATGATAATACAATCCGGAAGACGTGAGTCTCTCGCCACGTTCAGTCAAAAACTCGTGGATCTCCTTTGTGCTCTTGCTGCCATCCCCGATGAAATCGATGATCATCCATCGCATCGGGCAGTGAAGCGCCCTGATGTACTTTCTGAATTCCTGCATGCGTGGGTGACAATTACACACCGTATCACCTGAATATTCCAGTATTTCGCAGTAACATTGTGGTGATAGTTTAAAAGAGTTTCGGATATTTCAGATATCGTTGAAACCACAAACTTTAAGTATTTCAAATATAACTGAAATGCTATGCTTACAGAATTGCTGTACGCGGGCATGGATGCCATCAAAGAGTACGTGGCGCTCCATGTGATCACCTGCCTGATCCCTGCATTTCTTCTTGCAGGTGCAATGATCACTTTCATCTCAAGGGATACTGTCATCAGGTACATGGGTTTTGAAGCCAGAAAGTCGGTCGCATTTCCGCTTGCTGCCATATCAGGCATCTTTCTGGCGGTATGCTCCTGTACCGTCATTCCGATCGCGGCAGGCATCTATCGCAGAGGCGGCAGCATCGGACCTGCATTCATCCTGCTCTGGACTGCGCCGGCAACCAATCTGCTTGCCCTGATCTACACAGGAGCGGTACTCGGAATGGATGTTGCTGCGGTTCGGGTGGCAGCTGCGGTATCCACTGCTTTTGTCGTTGGTCTGGTGATGCTGTATGCGTTTTCAGGCGAGGAGAAGGAGAGGAGTTCAGCAAAGACTCCTGATATCCGGCAGGGAAGGATCATGGGGAGAGAAGATATCGTGATCCTGATACTCCTTCTCTTGACCCTGCTTTTGCCAAACTATCTCGGGGTGGGGCGACCTTACCTGCACAAGGTGGCGATCTTTCTTGTAGCACTCGGAGTAACCCTTGCTTATGTCTATGCGAAGAAGGAAACCGATGAGATCAAGGAATGGCTCCACGAGACATGGTGGTTCGTGCGGCTGATCTTCCCGATGCTCATGGTCGGGGTGTTTATCGTCGGGATCATCGGCGCGATACTGCCAGAGGACTGGATCACCGCGTATCTTGGCGGAAGCGGAATCTCCCCGACATTCTTGGCTTCCCTGATCGGGGCTGTGAGTTACTTTGCGACACTCACAGAGGCTCCATTTGTCCATACCCTGATGGAACTGGGCATGGGTAAGGGTCCGGCACTCGCACTCCTTCTTGCAGGACCCGGTCTCAGCCTGCCGAATATGGTGGTGATCACACGGGTCTTTGGGTTCAAAAAAGCAGCAATCTATATCACAACCACTGTAATCCTTGCTACCATAGCCGGATTTGTGGCTGGAAATACTATATGGAGGTAAAGATACATGAATGTAATTGTAAAAGTGTTCGGATCAGCCCCCCCTTGCGCCAAATGCAAGGTTGCTTATGACACCGCAAAAAAGGTACAGGAGCGGATCGGAGAGGGCGTTATTGTTGAAAAGCACAGCGCTCTCAGCGAAGAAGGCGATAGGTACGGAGTTCTAATGACTCCGACTGTTGTCGTCGATGATGAGATCGCGGTCGTTGGCAAGGCGCCATCTGAGAAGAAACTGGAAGAGATCATCAGATCAAAGATGTGAGGTGACATTGGTGGCAACAGTTGAGGTTCTGATTGGGGAATCCACCATGTCCCGGGTGCGAGCAGATTGCGGCGCTTGCACAGCAGATGAAGGACAAATATGGCGATAAAATGGATCTCAAAATATACAGAGGGGAGGAAGCGATCCCAAAGTTCGAGGAATACGGGAGATCTGCGAGCCATCCTCAGCGAGCAAGTGTTACACGAGAGATATCGGCTGCATCAGACCCCTCTCGAATTCGATGTCACGCTGACTCTGCACGATCTCAGCATCGGTGGCATCACGGAGACGCTCCCTGATGGTGTCGCATATCCCGGCACAACGCACCCGGCAGGTCAGGAAGGTCTCTGAGGAGGGAGTCGCATTTGCGCTGTGAGGGGATAAGGGCGGGAAGCCGTATATCGTGCCGATAAGACCTTCCGAACAGCTAACGAAAGGATAAAATCCACTCACGGCTTTCTTCCGATCCGGACATAGCCGGCAAGCACGAGCAGCCCGACCGCGAGGAGCACGAACGACGCCGACTCCGGAATCGGTGCACACGGGCCCCTACAATACGCGGCATACACATCGATTCTCCCTGATCCGGTTCTGTTATCCTTTCCGGGGGTGCCGAGGTCCTTTGCGGTCGATTCGAGACAGCACCGAAGTTCGCTGTTGCAAAGCGATGGGTTCGCATCCATAAGCAGCGCGGCAGCCCCTGCGACATGAGGCACTGATGCGATATTCCTGCTCGTTCGATCTTCTCCTGCTTTATACGGTCTGCGGTTTGTTCTGGGTATCATGGGTTTTCCTCGCTGAGGTGAGTATTGTCTGTATCATCCAATTACAGAGTAACATGATTTGATAGTATTTAAATATTATGACCAACGTTTCAATGTTAAATTAACATCAACCCGCCATGATGCCCCTGAATCCTGGGCATGAATGTTGCGAATGGTGCAAATAACACAAGTCCGGCTGCCACAGATTTTCATGCTAACGCCACACTGCATCGCCAAAACGAATCTTTTTAACCTCCCCTGCCGATGCTACTGCAATGAATAAACCAACCTTCGAGATCACGGCATCGATCGGCTCGGTACTCCTCCTTATCCTGATGTGCGCTATATTCGAGAGCGCTGGGATGATGGCACTCGGATCCGTGATCTCGCTTCTTGCTTTCACCCTCGTAATCAGCGCGGCGGGCTGGAAACTGGCTAATTTCGGTGAGTAAAAGATGGCGGTCAGCACCCAGTATCTGAATTTCCCGACAAAAGGGAACGCAGACATCGTGGACATAACAAAGGAAGTCTCGGATGCACTTTCAAAGTCAAAACTCAGCGATGGGATCGTTACGGTATTTGTGCCGGGTGCCACAGGCGCCGTGACAACGATTGAGTACGAATCCGGATTGGTTTCGGATTTCAAGGCTATGCTTGAGCGGATTGCGCCACAGGACATCGAATACCTGCACAATCTGAAGTGGGGCGATGGCAACGGGCATTCTCATGTGCGGGCGTCTCTGCTTGGTCCGAGCCTGTCTGTGCCGTTTGCTGGCGGCAGCATGATGCTCGGGACATGGCAGCAGATCATATTCATCGATCAGGACAACCGCCCGAGGAACCGGAAGCTGATCGTGCAGATCGTGGGTGAATGATTGGGCGGGGTCCTGGTTAATGGTTGATACCATCTTGAACATCAACAGATCCTTCCACGTCCGGATATGATCTCTTTTTTTGTCGCCCTACATCTACTGCAGGATTGGTGCGATATATTTCCTAAATGAGTCGAGTTTTGGGTTCCGAAGAAAACTTAACGCATGCAGAGGAAAAAGATGATGAACCATGCTAAAAAAACACCACACACAACTGACCGAGACCGAACTTGCTACCCTGCTGAACAGGGAAACCGAGATCGAAAAAGTGAAACCAGCCGTTTCAGCGATTCTACAGGACGTGAAAACCAGAGGCGACGCCGCGCTCATCGAGTACACCGAGCGGTTCGACGGTGTATTGCTCTCCGCAATCGAGGTTTCAGACGACGCTGTATCAGAGGTGTTCGATCTGATCGACCCCGAGATTCTCTGGCATCTCGAGACCGCAGCCGATAATATCAGGAGGTTTCACGAATCCCAGCTTGAACCTGACCTCTGGCTGAGCGAGATTGCGCCCGGAATCAGCCTCGGGCAGAAGACGACGCCCCTTGACTGCATCGGTGCTTACGTCCCGGGCGGGCAGGCGTCGTATCCATCGACGGCACTGATGACGATCATACCAGCGAAGGTCGCTTCCGTGCCCGAGGCTGTGATCTGCACCCCGCCGATGCCGGAGGGCGTTTTGGGCGAGCGTGTGGGCGGGGACAGGAGTAGGGGCGGGAGTAGGGGTAGGGAATCGCCCCCCGATCCCGACGTGCACCAGCAGGTCATCCATCCGCTGACGCTTGCGGCAGCATCGATTGCGGGCGCCGACCGGATCTTTTGTGTCGGGGGCGCTCAGGCGATCGCTGCGATGGCTTACAGCACAGAGACTGTGCCCGCGGTCGACAGGATCGTTGGACCCGGGAATGTGTATGTGACTGCAGCAAAGATGATGGTTCCAACCCGGATTGATTTTCCTGCGGGACCCTCGGAGGTTCGGATCATCGCAGACGAGAGCGCACATCCAGATTTCATTGCAGCGGATATGATAGCGCAGGCAGAGCACGATCCAAACGCGGTGTCGGTCCTTGCAACGACATCGGAGGTGATCGCCGATCAAACCTTCGAACTGATCAGGTCAGGGGAAGCAGACGCCCTCCGGTCCGAGATCATCAAAAAGTCGCTCGAACACAGCGCAATCCTGATCTTCGATTCGATCGATGAGTGTATCGGGTTTTCAAACACGTTTGCGCCGGAACACCTCGAGATCATGGTGAAAGATCCGCTTGGTGCGATAAACGGCATCTGCAATGCCGGTTCGATCTTTGTCGGCGATTATGCCCCTGTTTCGGCTGGCGATTATGCATCAGGTACGAACCACGTACTGCCCACAGCCGGACACGCACGGACCCACTCGGGTCTGAATCTCGGTCATTTCACAAAAAAATCGAGCATCCAGATCATCGAAAAAGATGGGCTCTCGCAGATCAGGGATACGATTGTGGCGATAGCAGATGAAGAGGGGCTTAACGCGCACGCAGATGCGGTCCGGGTGCGGTTTTTGGTCGAGGATGAGGGGTGATGACGCCCGCGCCCCTGTTCGGCGATGTCTAATAATGCGCAGCTTGTTTTCCGGCAAGCTCGCGCCGCTTCTTCTCGACGTAGCCGTACACCGATGAGTGCGGCGCACCATCGATCAGCATCTCGATTGCAGTCTTTGCAACGTGCGTCTGCTCAGGGTACCCGATGACCGATACGGTTTTTCCGTAGATCGAGACGCTGACATGAGTCACAGTCTCAATCATTTCCCGCGTTCTGCCGCTCGTCCCGATGATCCTGCCTTTGATGCGTTTAAGCTCTTTTGGCGTGTTTGCTGCTATGTTGATCACCTCTAATACCAGAAAATCGTCATCTAACAGCACGATCGCCCTTTCCGGGCTGAAACCCCGTCCGATCGCCTTGACGACCTCCATAGCCTGCATCGCACGCACCGGATCATCAGGGGCTAAAACCTGCACGGTACCTGATTTGCTGTCAATATCCAGTGTTGCGGTCGAACGCTCCTCAATCAGTTGTTTGACGCTGCCTTTCGGACCGATCACCGCACCGATCCGATCATGCGGTATTTTGACGTACATCAGCCGCCTAACCGCCTAACTTTGCATTGAGTTCGCCGAGTGTGGTGTATTTGATGGTTCCCAACCTCAAGACGCTCGCTTCAGGAATCGTATCTGCCTTCAGCCCTGAAAATTCGGCAGGGGTGCCCATGTATACGCGAAGCCTCGCCATCGCATCGCGCCCGCGCATACGTTTGTACGGGAGCATGCCGCGAATCGTCCGCTTCAGGATGCGGTCGGGTCGGGTCGGGAAGTAGGGACCATGTTCTGTCGACCCCTTGTCCATCTGTTCCTTGTATTCCCGAAACGTGGTGGCTTTGGCGCCTGAGACTGTGGCACGTTCGGCGTTGATGATCGCTATGGTATCGCCGTGGAGCAGTCTGGATGCAACAACGCTCGCAAGCCGCCCGAGAATCAATCCGTTTGCATCGATAATTATTCTGTCAGTCATAAAATCACCAAAGTTCACCTGATAATCCGTATATTCGATCCTGCGGGATTTCTTGCCAGTAGTTCCTCGATCGTGAGGCATTCTCCGCCGGCATCCGTAATCTTTGCCCGTGCACCATCGCTGAAGCTGAAGGCGCCCACCACCAGCGGGTGGTTGATGTCGCCGGCGCCGAGCACCTTTCCTGGCACAACGATCATCTCGTTTTCTGCGACGTGCCGGTTGATGTGGCTGAGATTCACTGTCGCATAACTTCTTCTCGGTCGTTCCAGACGCCCTGCAATATCTTTCCAGATTAAAGCATCGTTCTCTTGTGATCTGGCTTTCAGATCATCTATCAACGATGCAATCCTGGGATCTGTCTTCTTATATCGTATTTTGCTCATATTTCCTCCAAGACTCACACATATCATCTGTGTTCGAACCGGTTTTTGGGGGGTTCATCCGCCATTGGAATGATGGAAGGTAACCATCTGTATCTGCCGTAGAAAAAGTTTGCGGAAGAAAGGGGGTTTGAGACTTTTTAGTCTCCAGAGCCCAAATGCGCGCTGACACGAATGTCCCCGGGGGGCAAAATCGTTCGAGCATCTTTTAGCTTCTGGTTTCATGAGGGTGCAAGGGGATGTTTCGATGGAAATGGGAATCAAAGAGAGCGTGTGGGGGCTACACCCATCTGAAAGACAACCAAGGACTTTATAACCCACAAACGACATACAGCTTGAGTTGTGGCATATAAGTTGTAGCACATTTGCACGAACCACCAGAAGGAGGCGAACAGATGGGACGGTACTCAATCGATGAATTCGTAGAGGCGACAGGGCAGCGCGATCTTGGAGAGGGCATATTCGAGCTGGAACGTGACCGCCTGCTTGAGATAAATCTTGACGGTAGAGTCTGGACAAAGAAAGGATCAATGGTAGCCTACGCAGGCGACGTCAAATTCACGCGTGAGGGTGTGATGGAGCACGGGCTTGGAAAACTGGTCAAAAAAGCTGTTACCGGGGAAGGCGTGAGCCTGACAAAGGTAGAAGGTACGGGAAAGGTGTATCTGGCTGATGAAGGCAAGAAAGTCTCTATAATCAATCTTGATGACCAGTCTATTTACGTCAACGGCAACGACCTGCTTGCATTCGAAGAAACGATTAAGTGGGACATTAAACTGCTGAAAAAGGTTGCCGGAATCATGGCAGGCGGACTCTTCAATGTGAAACTTGAAGGGACTGGCATGGTTGCCATCACCACACACTACGACCCGCTGACACTCAAGGTGACACCGGATCAACCCGTGTTTACAGACCCCAATGCCACTGTAGCATGGTCCGGGAACTTGAGCCCCGATATAAAGACCGACGTCTCACTAAAGACGCTTGTTGGACGTGGAAGCGGTGAATCGCTGCAGATGGCGTTCAGAGGAGAAGGCTTTGTGGTCGTCCAGCCTTATGAGGAAGTGTATTTGCAGGGGGCGCCGCAGTAAGTTGTGGTTGGGCGTGGATGTGTGGTCCGGCGGGTGTTGGCATTTGCAAATATCTTCGTTTAGCGTGAGACCTGATAAGTGACAACGAAGATGATGAGTGCCATCATCAGAATACCCAAGCCGGACTCTGCTGCCACCAATACCTGAGGCAGGTGTCCTGCTGCCAGATTGGGCTGGATATTGGAATATCCAAGGCTCGTGAAGGTTGTGATGCTGTGATAGAGGTAGTCTACCCAGTCGGGCGCGGCAGGGCTGCCGTTTACGTTCTTGACGATTCCGTCA
>DAOVGO010000198.1 GCA_030672345.1 Methanosarcinales archaeon
AGCGTCCACTATGTACTTCTGTGAGAGGGGTTCACGATTTAGTTCATGATTAGGTTCATGATTAGAGTGGGAATGGGGGGATTGGAGGGGAGTGATGTGACGCATTCCACCATATCAGCGGTTCCACAAGCGATATAATACATACGGTCGTCTTGACCACCATGCGTCTTCACAATCTACTGGGGATCGATGAAACTGAGGTGGTACACCTCGCAGAACCCGGTTTCAGCGATCAAAGGACGTGCGAAGCATCGGCGCGGTACCGTTCCGAGATCGCCCGATCCAAAACCCGGTTTGACGACGTGATACGGGTTGAAACCCATGACGGTCTGTCAGGGATCGCTATTTCCATGCATTCGGACGGGCAGGACTTCTGGCTGGTGTTTACCAACGTGATATGCAGGGATCCTGATTTCGCTGATCATGCAACCGGGTTGTGCGAACAGGCAGATAACGTCCACATCGCCGAAACAACAGACTTGCGGTTCATGGATGCGATCATCGAGTATTATTCGCTCATGCTTGTGAACCGGGCGCTCTGTGAGAAATGCATGCACGGAAAGAAGAGTTTCGGATCGATATTTTCAGAATCGCGAGCAGACCTGCTCGTGACACTCTTAAAAACGATCGAAGAGTCGGACGGCATTGATTTTGCAGATATGAATCTGCTTGAGATCTGCTGCGGCAACGGAATGGCGACGATTGCACTCAGACAGCTGGGTTGCGATCCGGTGTGCCTCGATTCTGACAAATGCGCCGTATGCGAGGGGCTCGAGCACGACGTGCTTCTTCCGCACCGCTCGATGGTGCTGGATGCCACACAACTCTCGCATTTCTTTGAGGCAGAATCCTTTGATTGCGTCGCCGGATTCATGCTCGGTGCGATCTATCCGTTCAATAAGGATGTCTGGAAGCGCATCATGGCTGAGTCTATTGTGCCATTGCGCGAAGGTGGATTTCTCGTATTCACAGTCCATAAAAATGAGGAGATCGCCATTTTAAAGGAGGTTATGGACGAACTCGGGATGACCGGGCGGGTTATCGACAATCGGGATGATGCAGGGATGTATGACCAGTGGGTGTATCTCGGGCAGAAACGCCCGATCCAAAACTTAATGTAGGGCGGTTGTACCATCTTTTTTTATGAGAATAGCAGTTCTTGGTGGAACAGGTGAGATCGGCGAGGGGTTTGCGCTACACTGGGCTGAAAAGCACCACATCCGCATCGGTTCACGCAAAGTAGATAAGGCAGAGGCGGCAGCCGAGCGATTCAATGAAACGCTTGCAATTTTCGGACGCAAAGGGGACATTCAGGGGTTTGACAACAGAACAGCCGCCGAAGAGGCTGATGTGATCATACTCACCATACCTTATGAGCACGTATCAGGAGTGATCGACTTCGTGCGCCCGGTGTTGAGCGACCAGAACATCGTGTCACCGGTTGTCCCGATGACACGGGGCGAATACTTCGAGTACAATACTCCGGCGCGAGGGAGTGCGGCACAGGAGATTCAGGCGATGCTGCCAGAGGGCATGAACGTGGTCGCTGCATTCCATACCGTTGCATCTCGCAGACTATGCAGCCTCGATCCTGCATTCCAGTGCGATGTGATGATCTGCGGCGACGACCGCCGGTCAAAGGAGGTTATCATCGATCTCACCAACGAGATCGAATGCCTGCGCCCGCTGGATGTCGGACCGCTTGCACTGGCATCGACGATCGAGTCGCTCACGCCGTTGCTGCTCAATATCGCGGTGTTGAATCACCTGAAGGATCCGAGTATCAAGGTCCTGTGAGCCGATGTCGCTTGATTCCCTGCGTCCTCATGCAAAAAAGATCTTAAAACCACTTGCTGACATCCTGTCACGGGCTGGCGTAACACCGGATGCCACATCAGTCCTCTCACTGATCTTTGCCGCAGGCGCGGGAGTGCTGTATGCGATACCGGGCGGCGACAGGACGCTTGCGCTTTCGGCTGGCGTGCTGGTGCTGCTCAACGGGATCGCGGACGCCATGGACGGGGAGATCGCAAGAATCGCGGGCACGGCTGGTATACGCGGTGATTTTCTCGATCATGTGATCGACCGGTATGCCGACGTTTTCATCATCTGTGGGATATTCTTTGGTGGTTATGTCGATTGGAGGATCGGGGTTGCGGCAATCGTTGGCACACTCCTGACCAGTTATCTCGGGACGCAGGCGCAGGCAGTCGGTCTTGGCAGGCACTACGGAGGAATTCTTGGCAGAGCCGACCGTCTGGTGCTTATAATGCTTGCAAGCCTCCTGTATTTCCTGTATCCGTACGAAATCTACGGCGTTTCGTCTCTCGGGTGGTCTATAGTGCTGATAGCAGTGGCAAGCAATCTCACGGCGTTGCAGCGATTTGTGTATATATGGAAGGAACTGGGCGAATAAAAACGACTCTCTGGTATTCCGGGGCTGCAATGTTATCGGACCCCTCTGATCTTGTATGGGTGCCTTGATGCACCACACCGGCAACTGGCACAGTCGCAAAAGGAATCCGTACCAGATGTAACGATAGCCGTTCCCGAAAGTCATAAGTCTTTACTTTTGATGAACTGTAATTAACACAATGATCGAGATCAAGAACTTATCCAGGGACTGGAAGGAATTCTCGCTCCGCATCGACCTGCACGTCAGAAAAGGAGAGTATTTTGTAATTTTGGGACCGACAGCATCCGGAAAAACGCTGCTGCTCGAATTGATCGCAGGTTTTTATTATTCGGATGGCGGCAGCATCGTAATTGATGGAAGAAACGTCACCGACCTTCCGCCGGAACAGAGGGATGTCGGGTTTGTTTATCAGGATTACTCGCTCTTCCCACATTTAAACGTGGAAGAGAATATAGCATTCAGCTTGAAACTCAAAAAAATCCCCATCGATGAGCGGATGCAGAAAGTGAAGGAGATCATGGATCTCTTAGGCATATCACATCTGGCGCACCGTTATTCGATCACGCTCTCTGGCGGGGAGCAGCAGCGGGTCGCGCTTGCGCGGGCGGTCGTGGCTGCGCCGCGAACACTCCTCCTTGACGAGCCGCTCAGTGCGCTCGACAACCGGACGCAGAACCTGCTCCGGGATGAACTCAAGCGGATCCACCACGAGGCAGGGCTGACCACGATCCATGTCACCCACGACCAGACCGAGGCGATGATGCTTGCAGACCGCATCGGCGTGATGATGGAAGGCATAATCGTGCAGACAGGAACGCCGGAGGAGGTCTTTGGCAAGCCGATCTCGGATGAGATCGCAAGCTTTGTGGGCGTCGAGAACATCCTCGATGGAAGGATCGTGTCAAACACAAACGATCTTGCGACCATCGATGCCGGCGACGGATGTCTGATCGATGCGGTATCGAGTTACACCGAAGGAGCCAGCGTCCGCATCTGCATCCGCCCGGAGGATGTCACGATCACGGCAAACAACGATCCAGGCAGGAAAAGCAGTGCAAGGAACTGCTTTCCCGGCGTGATCACCCGGGTCACGTCGCTTGGCGCGATGGTTCGCCTCAGGATCGACTGCGGGTTCCCGCTCATGGTTCTGATAACGAAACGATCGGCAAACGAGCTCGGACTCGGTGTTGGCTCTGGTGTCGTTGCCTCGTTCAAGGCAACCGCGGTCCACCTGATAAAAGAGTGAGAGATAGGTGAGGGCAGCCATCCGACCACAAATGATTTAAGTAGCGACAGATAGCAGATATTTCGACTGGTAGCGTTCTAAAGTTGTATTTACTTCTACCATTCGCTCATATTGGTGACAAAATGGAAAAAACAATAAGCCTGGGCCGGAATGTTGTCTCTGAACTGGCTCCGTATCTGGATGAAAAACACATATCGCAGTCGCTGTTGGTTAGTACCATCTTGAAGGATATTTTATTTGCAGAAAAATACGCAAAAACCAATCAGACTTATGCAATCGTTGAACAGTTTCTAGTTGATCTGTATCGCGTGGGAATTCTGGAATACAAAGACCTGTTACCTGTTCTTGGATTTGAAAGGTCACTGGAAGTTACAAACGCGATCAGAACGGCAAGAAGGTTCAAGTTATGGTTAAAGAAATAGTTTGCGATACGTGTGCGATTATAACTCTCTTCTCAGCATGTTACCTAATCTGATAATGAGGATAAATACCTGCGCGGACTTGAACAGTATCAATTAATCGCTTCAAATCCGGTTTGCAGTGAACTGAAAGATTTTGCAGCGTGCGATGATAATTTGGGTTTGTTTGCTCAGAACTCATTAAATTATAATATAGATTTTCTATCTGTAGAATTGAGAGATATTGAGCAATATAAAAAGATTCTTGGTGTTGCTGGACGTAGAGGAATAACTGACTGTGACATATCCGGATTATGCTTATCGATTGATAGGAATATCCCATTTTCCATCGATGATTTTAAAGCGCAATTTCATTTTTCATCCTTTTTTGACGATCACGATATATTCTTTGGTGTTCTACTGGTTTGTTCGATTCTTGCAGAATTTATGGGCGAAACAGAAGTATTTGGTTTTATTTTTGATGAACTCGTTTTCGAATCGCTGGAAGAATATATCGCTGCGCAATCTTCTTACGATAAAACATGCAGTATCCGAGTATCTGACATACTGAAGATGAGTATGGAGACCATGACCACAGTCATCAATTTAGGAAAATATGTTTAGGGTTCTGCCGAATGCAACACTCCCGCCATCCCAAAGACCGCACCCGCGCCCCTCTGCCAGATTCGACCACAAAAGATATAAATGGTAAAAGTCAAATCAAGGTACGTAATCCAAATATGATGGGATAACGAGGGTGATGAAGCCTTTTCCACATTGTTGGCGACAACCACCTTCACCACCGGCAACGGATATCACGATGCCACAAGTGAAGGCGTGTGGAAAGCGGTGAGATGGCTGTGCAAGTCATGATCACCAGACAACCGCGAAATGCGGTTCAACGAAATGAAACAATACAACAGAACAATACGGAGGTAAATAGACATGAATAAGAATATACTGATACCGTTTGTCGCGCTTATGGTACTGGCTATGGTTGGTGCTGCGAGTGCGGCTGAGGTGACGACGGTGGATAAGGTCGTGATCCGCGCCACTGTCCAGGATTATGACAAAGGCGAATACCA
>DAOVGO010000087.1 GCA_030672345.1 Methanosarcinales archaeon
GCAGACCGTTTGGGCGAAGTGGATATCGGAGTAAAAAGTTCGCAAAAGGTGTATGAGGTACTGAGAGATGGAATAATCGGAAAAATAACTATGAAGAGTACTGGTGATGAGTTTTTTAAGTTAATGAAGCCTCAATTGCAGCAAAAAGTGATATTAGAGTTGTTTCGTGGCGAGAGCATTATAAGAAGGGGGTATTTAAAATCAATAGGAATTAAATGAAGAAGATTACGACCAAGAAATAACCAAAATTTTAAAGGTGTGTGGTCGCAGGATGGTGGTTTTGATTTTTGGGTGGGAAACTTGGGCTATAATCGTAATCTGATGTGCTGCTGCCGACTCCTTGACATAATCATATCCCAAATACCGGTACAGCCCTCAAATATTCCCTTTTAACGTCTTCAAAACTCAATATCTCCCGCGTGTAGAAGTTTGCCATCATATTAGCCACATCGCCACGTATAACCTGCACAATCTCCGGTTTGCAGCCGTTGATCGTTAATTGATACGTGCACCATGCCCTGAAGTAGTGTGGTGTTATCCGCTCTCCGTTTTTCAGGATACGGGACTTGGTGACATAGTCCCTCACCACCCGCCCGACCTCACCGCTGTTCATCCGCCCCCCGCCCCGCGATACGAAAAGTGTGTTACCTGCTGGCTGGCGCACCGCCGAATACACCTTAAGCACCTTAACGGTCTCGTCATCAAGTGGTAATGTACTCGAAGCCCCGTTTTTCCTGCCTGCAATCAGGATGTCCGCCCGATCATCGAAGTGTCGATCAATATGTATCGTCCGGTCGTCAAAGTCGATGTCTGATACATTCAGTCCGGTTAATTCACCAACACGTAACCCCAATTTAGCAATAACAGTTAAGATCGCCCTGTCACGTGGGTTGAATGCTGATTTTATCAGGTGTCCAACCTCTTCAACGCTTTTAAATGGTCTCTTTGTCTGTTTCCGTCCGGATGGCAGCCGTTTAGCAATCCGGGATACTGGATTCATGGTTACCCCTTCCTGATCCGGAGCCTCAATCAGATAGTCAAAGAATCGCCTCAACAGGTCAACCCGAAGTTTGATTGATTGGTCTGATACCTTTCTGTCACGCATTGCCGTAATCCATCCCTTAACGCTACCCTCGCGCACTTGTGACGGATCGAGGTTTGCCGGATCATCAACCCCCATCGAAACCGTAAAATCTCTGATCGTTCCCGTAACAGATCGCATATATGCCGGTTTCCGATTTAACATCTGCAATTCGGAAACATAGTCATCATACGGATTCATCGCTTTAACCTCCATCTCATACCGGAATCGTCACACGTAACCTCTCCATCTACCGCCAACCTCTGGACGGTTTGATATGCCGCCTCCGCTTCAGAGTCAACCAGTTTTTGAACGATGTTATCAAAGTTCGTGTACTCACCTGATAGTATCCGCAGGATACGCGTGTCTGATACTCCGATCTCCCGCGCCTCAAGTTGCCTGATCCGGTCATGGAGTTTGGTTATCTGCCTCTGGAGGTGCTGTGTTTCTGCGCTGTCTGTGGTCGATGAATCAATCTGTATTTTATCCGCGTTGAGCGCGGCGTTTACTTTCCGAGCGATCCAACCAGACCAACCCTCCGGATGTTTCGGATTTACTGATTCACTGCGTCGTATGGCGTCCCAAAGGTTGTACTGGACTTCGGAGACCCATGCTGTGAGGTTTCTTTTATGTCGGTGGTTTTCGTCTTTCATACATGATCGCCACTGACATATAATCATTCATAGTATTTAAATTTTATTGCATTATAATGAAGTACATCTCAAAGCCCCAGATAACAGGACTGTTACCCTGACGCCGGCGCTCGAATCAGTCTTCCTGTGGTACGCCCAGGACTTCGTGAAACGCCGCGGACCTATGGGCACAACCCTGGGTTACCGCCACAGATATATAACCTCCTTTCCAGATAGGGTATATAATGACCAATGATTACGACGTGATCATCATCGGCGCCGGTCCGGCTGGCATGTTCGCAGCCGATGAACTGGCTGACTCTGATATGCGTGTGCTGGTTATCGATGCCGGGCGGGACATCGGCGACCGCATCTGCCCGATGGATAGGACCAGTATCTGTGCGCACTGCACGCCCTGCGGTATTATGTCAGGTGTTGGCGGTGCAGGCACATTCTCGGACGGAACCTTAAATCTGCGACCTGATATCGGCGGGGATCTTGCCACGCTGACCGGCAGCTCGGAGGAAGCATGGGACCTCATCCGTCATGTGGACGAGGTCTTCCTGAAGTACGGGGCGCCCGATGTGCTCAACGAGCCCAGTAGTGGGGCTGTTGAGCGCCTGAAGCGGCGTGCTGCATCGGTAGGGGCGCGGTTCATCAATATACCGCAGCGGCATATCGGATCAGATAACGCACCCGTTGTCATCGGGAACTTCAAGGACGACCTTGTCAGGCGAGGGATCGAATTTCTGCTGGGCTGCGATGTCGCCAACCTGTCCACCGATGACAACACCTGTAACGGCGTGGTGCTCGAGAACGGCAGGACCATCACGTCGGGTTACGTGATCGCTGCACCTGGCAGGATCGGCGCGAACTGGGTGAACTCAATGGTCGAGACGCACGGCATCGCTGCCAGATACGGGAGCATCGATGTCGGAGTGCGTGTCGAGGTCTCTGCGATCATCATGGACCCGATCACGCACATCAACCGCGATCCGAAGTTCCATATCCAGACCAACCGTTATGATGATTTTGTCCGGACATTCTGTACGAACGAACACGGCTTTGTCGTCAAAGAGGAGTATCCCGGATTTATAGCCACGAATGGGCATTCTATGACGAACAAACAGTCGGATAATACGAATTTCGCATTCATGGTCAGAATCGATCTCACACACCCGATCGAGAACACGACCAGATACGGCGTCTCGATTGCGAAGCTTGCGACGACCATCGGAGGCGGAAAGCCGGTGTTGCAGCGCATGGGCGACCTTCGGAGAGGCAGGCGATCAACAGAGGATAGGATCAAGCGAAATCAGGTCATAAACACACTCAAGGACGTGACCCCGGGCGACATATCGATGGCGCTTCCTCACAGAATCGTGATGGACATCATCGAGGGGCTTGAGGTGCTAAACAAGATCATACCAGGAGTTGCATCAGATTCAACGCTTCTGTATGCTCCTGAGATCAAATTCTATGCAATGGAGATCGATATTGACCGGAATATGGAGACCAGTATGTGCAATCTCTTTGCAGCAGGCGATGGCACCGGACTTTCCCGCGATATCGTCAATGCCGCCGCAACCGGAGTGCTTGCCGCAAAAGGGATCCTGAAGAGTAGGTAGCCAGTGGACGCGGGGGTTACATCCGTCTTGTAGGCTTATGGCTAATACAATTTCCCGTTCTTCCAGAAAAACGATTTGTCTGGAGGTCTGCTGAACATATTGAAGACGCTTGGATACAGTTTTGGATATTTCGCCTCGTTAAGCGGGATGTGAAGGATACCAAAACACGGCTGAAGCTTGTGGCATACGACATCTGGAGAGCTCTGGCATCTCGAGATTCCGGAAGGTGTGGCGCTCGACCGGCGCAGGCAGGGGCATCGGTGAATTTTCTCCCAAAGCCAGACTGTAGAGAAATTTAATAACGATGTCCGGGTATAGGATACAGGAATGTCAGCAGTAACCATAACAGACACCACATTCCGGGACGCGCACCAGTCCCTCATCGCTACCAGAATGCGGACCAGCGACATGCTCCCCATTGCAGAGGCGATGGATCGTGTCGGCTTTTTTTCTCTGGAGGTCTGGGGCGGAGCGACCTTCGATGTCTGCATCCGTTACCTGAATGAAGACCCGTGGGAACGGTTAAAGAGTCTGAAAGTGGCAATCAAAGACACCCCGCTTCAGATGCTGCTTCGGGGACAGAATCTTGTCGGATATCGGCATTATCCCGATGATATTGTGGTGAAATTCGTTAAAAAATCTGCCGAGAACGGTATCGATGTATTCAGGATTTTTGATGCGGTAAACGACATCAGAAACATGGAAGTTTCGATTAAAACAGCAAAGAAAGCAGGAGCACACGTCCAGGGCACCATCAGCTATACCATCAGCCCGGTGCACACGATAGACTCGTTTGTCAGGTTTGCAAGAGAACTATCTGAGCTCGACTGCGATTCCATCTGTATAAAGGATATGGCAGGGCTGATCTCGCCACGTGATACGCACGATCTTGTTAAAGCTCTGAAGAGTGAGGTGGGGCTGCCTATTGATCTCCATTCGCATTCTACCAGCGGAATGGCGCCAATGAGCTATATGGCAGCGTGTGCCGCCGGAGTCGATATCCTGGACACCGCATTCTCGCCGTTTGCGGGCGGAACGTCCCAGCCCCCAACAGAAACGGTGGTTGCCGCTCTTCACAGGACGCCGTATGACACGGGACTCGATCTTACTTTTCTGACCGAGATAAAAGAGCATTTTGTCAAGTTAAAAGAAAAATACATCGGTATTCTCGATCCAATTTCTGAAAAAATTGACACTAATGTCTTGATATACCAGATACCAGGCGGGATGATCTCTAATCTGGTATCACAGCTCGAAGAACAGAACGCTATGAGCCGGTACAACGATGTGCTCGCGGAGATGCCGCGGGTCAGGAAGGATCTGGGCTATCCACCGCTTGTCACGCCTACCAGCCAGATTGTGGGCACGCAGGCGGTGTTAAACGTTCTTACAGGCGAGCGGTACAAGATCATACCAAAAGAGGTGCGGGAATACGTCAGAGGGATGTACGGAAAGCCTCCTGCGCCGATCAGCGAGGAGTTGCTGGAAAAGGTGCTGGGCGAAGACGACGTCATAACCTGCCGACCCGCCGACCTGCTCGAGCCTGAACTGGACCAGATCGCCAGAGAAGCGCAGGAACTCGGCATCGTTCGGAAAGAGGAGGATATTCTGACTTATGCCCTGTATCCGCAGATCGCAAAGACGTTCCTCGCAGGAGATGCAGTTGAGGAGGAGATCAAACCGGCGATAAGTGCAAGCGCACGCGCTGTTTCGAGCCCGGCAGTCATGGCTGCGGCATGTAACGTCTTCAAGGTGGTCGTTGACGGAGAGACGTTCCATGTGGAGGTCGAACCCACCGAAGAGATGGCGATTGCGGCGAAGGCGCCTGCTCCGGCAGATTCTGTCGAGGGCGGGATCAAGAGCAACATGCATGGGATGATTCTTGGGCTGAAGGTCAAGAAAGGAGATCCCGTGGAGAAAGGCGACGTTGTCGCCGTGATCGAGGCTATGAAGATGGAAAATGATATTCACGCCCCTCATAGTGGCATGGTTCGGGACATCTTCGTTTCCAAAGGCGATACCGTAAGTACCGGCGATGTTATCATGGCGGTCAACTAAAGATCAATCAGGGAGTGTCTTCCATTGTTTAATACGATACTGGTGGCAAATAGGGGCGAGATAGCCATAAGGGTGATGAGAGCATGCCGCGAGATGGATATAAAGACCGTAGCGGTCCATTCGGAGGCGGACAGTAATGCGTTGTTCGCAAAATATGCTGACGATGCTCATTGCATCGGTCTGCCGCCAGCAAGCCAGAGTTACCTGAGGATCGACAGAATCCTTGATGTGGCAGAAAAGACAGGCGCAGAAGCGATCCATCCGGGATACGGTTTTCTTGCTGAAAATCCGGTCTTTGCCAGAGAATGCAAAAAGATGGGAATCGTCTTCATCGGACCGTCCGATAAATCCATCGACGCCGCCGGAAGCAAGATAACCGCCAAAAAGACGATGGAAAAAGCCGGAGTTCCTGTCATACCCGGTATTTCTGCCGGGATCGAGGATCCGGAATCTGTCATCGATGCTGCAGAGGAGATCGGGTATCCGGTCATCATAAAAGCGTCGGCTGGAGGCGGCGGGATCGGGATGAAGATCGCAAAGAACGCAGAGGAACTCGTCAGTGCCGTCCACTCGACCAGAGCGGTGGCGAAATCGGCGTTTGGCGATGACACGGTCTTCATGGAGAAATACCTGCTCCAGCCCAGACACATCGAATTTCAGATTCTGGCGGATTCTTATGGCGATACGGTTCATCTGAACGAGCGGGAATGCTCGATACAGAGGCGGCACCAGAAACTGATCGAAGAGTCGCCCTCGCCTGTTATGACCCCGGAACTACGTGAAAAAATGGGTGCAGCAGCGATCAAAACCACCAGAGCGATCGATTATACCAATGCAGGCACAGTTGAGTTCATGTACTCAATGGGCGATTTCTACTTCCTTGAGATGAATACACGGCTGCAGGTGGAGCACCCGATAACCGAGATGGTGACCGGGATTGATATCGTCAGAAAACAGATAACGATTGCAGCAGGCGAGAAATTAGACCTGGAACAGGAGGATATCGGCATCAACGGATGGGCAATCGAGTGCCGGATCAATGCGGAAGATCCGCTGAACGATTTTGCCCCGTCTCCGGGAAGGATCACACGGTACCGGTCGCCGGGAGGTCCTGGGATCCGGGTTGACAGTGGTGTGCACACCGGTTACACGATCTCCCCGTTCTATGATTCAATGGTCTCCAAACTGATATCATGGGGGCAGACGAGGGGAGAATCGATAGAAAAGATGCTTAGAGCGCTGTACGAGTATATTATCGTCGGCGTTTCGATAAACGTCCCGTTTCACAAGGCGGTGCTCAGAAACCCGCACTTTATAAACGGCGAACTCACGACACACTTCATCGAAGACTTTGATGTGTTGACACAGGTGAGGGCGGTGGTCGAAGGCGAGAAGGAGAAGGGAGTGACACTTGCTTCTGCCATAGGCGCCGATGACCGGAAGGTTGCAGCCATAACCGCTGCTGTGAAAACATATATTGCCAATCAGGACAGGAAATAGTTTAACATGCAACCGAAAGAAAAAATTCTGGAAATACTCAAAGAAAGGCATGGCGAATTCGTTTCAGGGGAATATCTCTCAGAAACACTGGGTATCTCGCGCACGATGGTATGGAAACATATCGAGTCCCTGAGAGATGGCGGCTACATCATCGAGTCAGTCCCAAGCAAAGGTTACCGGCTCAAGGAGATCCCTGACCGGCTGCTGCCAGCCGAAGTCGAGCAGGATCTCAAGACCAGTTTTATTGGTAAAGAAATATACTATTTTGATGAAATAAAATCTACCAGTGTAAAAGCGAAGGAAATTGCTGCAGATAACCCGGATGGGACTGTTATAATCGCAGAAAAGCAGCTTGAAGGCAGGGGGCGGATGGGCAAGGGATGGTATTCTCCGCCGGGCGGAATCTGGTTTTCAATAATCCTTAAACCGAAAATTCCCCCCGATCATGTCCATAGATTGACGCTTGTTGCTGGAGTTGCTGTCGCAGAGGTGCTGAGCGAGCTTGGGTTGAATGCAGAGATAAAATGGCCCAATGACATACTTATCAATGAAAAGAAGGTCTGCGGAATCCTCACCGAGATGGAAGCTGAGTTAGACGCCGTGAACCATGTGATCGTCGGAATCGGGATCGATGCCAACATCGATCTTGACATGCTCCCTCCGATCACCATGATACAGACAACATCCCTGAGAGAAGAGCTCGGGAGAGATGTTGACCGGATAGTTCTTGTCAGAGGCATTCTTGAGCGTTTTGAGAGACATTACACCACCTTTCTAAAAGGGGATTTCAATTCGATACTGAAACGCTGGAGAGATCATTCGTCCACCATCGGGCGGAGAGTAAAGATCGTTGCAGGGCTCCGGACGATCGAAGGCGAAGCCGTTGGCATCGACCATGACGGGGAACTGATTGTGGAACTGGATGACGGGACGGTCGAGAAAGAGATCACTGGCACGTGTTACCATATCTGAGCACCATCTTTATCTCCATCTGACTCCAACCACCGCATCGACCGCCCGCAGCAGCATCTGATTCTCCTCCCTCGTCCGAACCGCCACCCTGACGTACCCTGCGCCCAGATTCTTAAACGAGGTGCAATCCCGGACCAGAACCCCGTGTTCAAGCAGTTCCTGTGTCAGTTCGTGCGAATCCATGCCAACATCAGTGATATCAACGAGAATGAAATTAATATTGCTTTTCAGCGGGGTAAGACCACGATCGATCAATCCTTTTGTGAGATACTCTCGCTCTTTCCTTATCAGATCGATCGATCGCTCAAGATAATCGCTTTTCATAGATGCATCCATCAGACGCATTCCGGTTATCTCGGCTGGCGCACCGACGTTCCAGACCAGCCGTGCACGGTTGAGCAGTTCGGCGAGTTCACGCGATGCGATGCCAAAGCCGATGCGAAGTCCAGGAACCGCAAATACCTTCGTAAGCGATCTGAGCACAAGTACAAAGTCAGAGCCAAGCACGGCGTGTGCGATTGACTGAGCCGGGTCAGCGAGTTCTATGAACGCTTCATCGACAAAGAGAAATGTTTCGTGGTCAGAACAGCGATCTGCAAGCCTCATCACATCGCTTCGCGATACCAGATCCCCTGTCGGGTTGTTTGGATTGCACAGAAATACCGCGCTCGCATCAGAGAGCTCTGTGGATGTCAGTTCAAGAATCTGTGAATAATCGCAGTACTGCACAGTTGCTCCGAATAACTGGCACTGGAAAGCATATTCATCGAATGTGGGTGCAGGGATGATTACGCGGTCGCCGCGCCGAACGACCGTCTCCGCAAACAGCCTGATCATCTCGGACGATCCGTTTGCAGGTATGATATTCTCTGCGGTGACTTTTTTTGAGTATTTCGGGGAGCTTGGGTATATGTACCTCTCGACAAAATCAGCGAATGCACCCCTCAAACGAAGATATCTGTTATCAGGATAACGCCCGATCTCTTCTTCGATCCTTTCAGCGCTTTTAGCCGCTGTCCCGACCTCCGGTGCACCCATCGGGTTTAGATTGGCGCTGAAATCGAGTACACCCTTGCATCCTGACTCTGCTATCCTGCCGCCATGTGTGCAGGGGGTACTGTCGGCAGTTTCCTGCCGCACAAATCGTGTGATTGAGCCTATCGTACCCATTGTGCTCATTATTGCTCAGTCTGATGTGATATACTCATCGAGGCTGCTGACCCCTTCAAATTCACTGGATTCGATCGCAACCTGACTGAAAAGACTCTCGCGCACATGAATTGGTGACCCCGTCCGCACCGCAATCGCTATGCAATCACTCGGTCTGGCATCGATCTCCTTCTGCGTGTCCTGCACATCCAGAACCAGCCGTGCATAGAACGTGCCCTCGCTCAGGTCATCGACCAGCACGTTCTTCACCGACCCGCCCAGTTCCTCGAGCATCAGAACCATGAGGTCGTGGGTCATGGGTCGTGGCGCCATCTCTTTGCGCAGTGCAAGGTATATCGACATGGCTTCCGAATGACCGACAAATATCGGCATGATGCGCCCCGCCTCATCAGAGAGCAGCACCACTGGAGCCATCTGCTTGGGACCGCCAACCATATACACGCCCTTGACTGTGGTATCAACAACATCCATCGTTTCAATCATATCCTGTAACTTTTATTGTATGTATGCGCCACCAAAAAATGCCAGTGAACAGATGAATATAAGATTCGATCGCATAATAAATGTTGCTTGAGAATTGCCCATGCGTGCAATAAACAGATGCGTAATCGATGCATAATGGGTGTATTACGGAGGTAACAATGATTAACATTGCAATAACGGGCGCACGCGGGCGCATGGGCGCGCTGATCATCGAGAATATCAGTGATGCGCCGGACATGAGACTGGTGGCGGCACTCGACATAAGTGGCATCGACATGCCAGCTGGTGCCGATGATGTTGTGGTATCGCACGTAGATGAGATCGATGCGGTGCTCAAGACCACTTCTCCGGATGTCCTGATCGATTTCACGATCGCTGACGCCGCTGTCAGCAACATCAGACACGCCGTCCGCAACAATGCGAATCTTGTGGTCGGAACGACAGGTCTCGAACCGTACCAGGACGAGATTGCAGTGATCATAGCAGACAACGTCTCCGCGGTGATTGCACCGAACTTCGCGGTGGGTGTCAACGTCTTCTGGAAACTGCTTGCAGAAGCTGCCGCATACATTGGCGACTGGGACATCGAGATTGTGGAAGCGCACCACCGCCACAAGAAGGATGCGCCATCAGGAACCGCGATGCAGGCGGCTGAGACGATAAGCAGAGTGATTGGCAGAAAGAGACTGGTGCATGGGCGCGAGGGGCTGTGTCCCAGGGGCGATGAGATCGGCATCCACGCGATCAGGGGCGGCGATATCGTCGGCGATCATTTCGTCCTCTTCGCAGGAGACGGCGAGCGGATCGAGATCAAACATCAGGCGCACAGCAGGCAGGCATTTGCAGCCGGTGCGATCAGAGCGGCGCGCTGGGTGATGGATGCGCCGGCAGGAGTTCACGGGATGGATGAGGTGCTCGGACTGTAGGCTGCAAGCCTCCATTCGGCGCTAATCAATCAAATCGCAAGGGCGAGGACGTCGCTTGCTTTTTGCAGATACGTCCTCCCTGAATCGGTTATCTGAAAGACGTCCGAACTCTTCTCGATCAACTGCTTTTCCTGCAGCATATTCAGATACCTGTCGGCACGGTTGAAATTCAGATTGGCAGCGTAAACGATCCCGGTCTTGTTGGCACCACAGTCTCCGGCAGCTTTGAGGATATCCACGACGATAGCGATTTCAGATCTTCTTGGCATGTTGCTCACCACGGATAGCATATAGGGATTACAAGGTATATAAACATATCGGTATGATCTAAATTTGCAGAAAAAGATGATAAATTGTTATGGCTGCGAGGGAGGTGAGGTGGTGAGGTGGTGAGGGGGCGGGGCAGGTTGGTTATGGTCTGCCAGAGGTGAAGGCTGTAAGTTTGAACCTTATCTGGTATAGGGGGTGCATAGCCAAAGCAGGCACAAGCGAAACTATTTCAGGAAATCACACGTCAGCGAGGTTCATAGACCCGGGGCATCATGTCAAGTATGTTTTCCCCGAAACCCGGGTTGCAAGCTTCAGGAGCACAGGAGTTGTGAGAACCGAAGACCGCAACCATCAAAACGATCGTAGAAAAGACCTGATCTCCGATGATGCCCAACCCCCCTGCAAGCAGATATGATCACGAAAACCAACGACCTTTATTCTGGCAAAGTATTTTATGCCATGGAGACATTTCTTCTTACGCCAGAGGAAGGAAATACATACCCGGGTGAGACAGGAAATTCGTTTTACAAAACAATAACAGAAGGGAAAAAGTTGATACCGGAATTTCACGAAATCCCTGCGAAGGATATCATGGATAAGAGGGTATGGGATCTGCCCCTGATAGAAAAAGATGCGAGCAT
>DAOVGO010000173.1 GCA_030672345.1 Methanosarcinales archaeon
ATCAGCCCCGGCAGCGGCTGCTTGAGCAGCAGTCTCAGGGTCGAGCCCTCCCGCGACAGCGATCCTGACGTTCACGTCGTTTACCACCTTTTCGAGGACGTCCAGCGTATCCATGCCCTTCATCTGCTGATCGATCCCGACATGGATGCAGATATAATCGATTCCGAGTTCAACGAGTTTCTTTGCACGATCAACAGGATCATCCACAGATAACAGGTCAGCCATCAGTGCTACACCGTACTTCCCAGCAGATCTGACCGCATCCTCGATTGTTGCGTCGTCCGCATCCCCGAGGACCGCGACGATGTCAGCGCCCGATTTTGCAGCCATCTCGACCTCGATCGCTCCGGTATCCATCGTCTTCATGTCAGCGACGATCGTGCGGTCCGGGAACGCGCTTTTGATGGCACGTACCGCAGCCATGCCCTCGCTCTTGATGAGAGGCGTCCCGACCTCGATCCAATCGATGTATTCGATGGTTTCTCTCGCGATGTCTATCGCACGGTCGGTTTCCAGCAGATCAAGTGCGAGCTGGAGTTTTCTGGGGGGCATGTCTTCTTCTGGGGTGCGTGCCGATATTAAACATATCCGGTGCGAAAGTGGCGAAAAGGTGGAATGGGCAGATGACACGAACAACGAGCAATCCGACCCGCGACTGCTTTCAGGGCGATTTCACAAACCTTTATATCCTAAAGGTCAGAGTTTGTGGTGGTGATCGTTATGGTGAAGATGCCAGCAGAGGTGCAAGAGACAATAAATAAGCAGAGTCCGGTTCCGATTGCCACTGCGGATGCGGATGGCAAGCCCAATGTGGTGTTCGTTGGATTCTTGAGGATCGTTGACGATGAGACGATCCACATCGCAGACAATTTCTTCGACAAGACTGCCGCAAACCTGTTGGAGAACCCGCGAGTATCGATCGTTGCGTACGATGGCGGTGCAAAGAAGTCATTTCAGGTCAAGGGCAGCATTGAGGTCGTGGCAGAGGGTCCGGTGTTTGATGATGTGAAGGTATGGGTACATGCTAAGAGCAAGGCGTTGCCGGTAAAAGCCGCGGTGATCATGCACGTCGAAGAGATATATGATGCGATGTATGGACCGGATGCAGGGAAACGCATAGCATAACGGTGATATAATTGGGTAAGGATAATATACTGGGAATAGAGGACTTATTGCATGCAGACGAGGGTAAGACTGCCGGGGAATCCGCAGAGGAACCCATCAAAGAGCTGTACGATCTCGTCATGCCGCCGGGTATCCCTGTGACCCTGATACAAGAACTGATGCTGGAGTTCGGTCTTGAGTCGCATACCAAATCCGTGACCACAGCGGTCGAGGAGGGCGAGCCTTTTGAGATGCAGTTGATCGTGCTCCGGGGTGACCGTGAAACCGTGGAACGTGCAAACAAGTATCTCTGGGATGTGATCGATGACCGTACAGGGTACTTGGGGGACTGACAGACCCGATTTTACGCCGAAATTCGGGTACACACCACAACAGAGACACCTGCTCTGTAGCCCAACCGTCCTCACCATCTTTATATCATTCACAGAAGAGATGGCAATCACATGAACCGAGAAATCACATACTTTGAAAACCCGGGCGCTGCTAACACCGACGAAACCGTGAAAGCCGCCGCCCGCCGGGCGATCGAACTCGGCATCGAGCACATCGTGGTCGCAAGCACCACAGGATCGACCGGAATCAAGGTTGCAAAAGCAACCGAAGGCACCGGTATCAAGACAATCGTCGTGACACTGCATTATGGTGCGAAAGAAGAAGGAAAGTGGCTGTTCGACGAAAAGAATCTCGAAATATTGCAGAAGATGGGTGCAACCGTATTCACGCAGACGCACACTCTTTCAGGGGTGGAGCGGTCGTTCTCTGATCGGCTCGGTGGAGCAAGCAGGGCAGAAACCATTGCAGCCGTGCTCAAGAGCCTGTTTGGAATCGGATTTAAGGTGGCTGTAGAGATCACGATCATGGCTGCGGACGCCGGCATGGTTCCGGTTGGCGACGATGTTGAGATCATCGCAATCGGCGGGACGCATTCGGGTGCCGATGTCGCATGTGTGATCAGACCCGGACATGCGAATAATTTCTTTAAGATGCAGATTCGGGAGATCATAGCGATGCCGAGGCTGAAATAAATAATAAGATCAGCTCTTTCTCCCCGCGCACCCTCAACGAAGGTTTAATAACTGTCCGGACCAAACGATATATGTGGATTGACACATATTCGAGGGGTTGATATGTCTCATGGCTATAATAACCACGCTTAACAGGACTTTATCCGATTTGCATACGGATTCTTCGGTCGAGGCGAGTGCGATAGTGAGTCGGAATGGGATACTGGTCGCATCAAATGCGCCGGGCGATGCAAGGACGTTTGCTGCAATGGCGGCAACCGTGCTTGGCGCCGCTGAAATCACAGCCGAGGGCTTGGATCGGGAAGTGCCAAAGCGAATGATCGTGGAATCGCGGCACGGACGGCTGATCATTATGGGCGCGGGCAGAAAAATGCTGCTGGTGACACTGATCAAACCGGACACTAATCTTGGCATGTTGCTGATGCAACTCGACAGAACGGTCGAAGAGATCGTGGAGATCGTGGAGCCGGTCCAGGTCGCGCACAGATCCACACCAATCGCACCGCCCGGTATCTCTTCTCATCCATCATCACACTGACGGATGGCTGTTAGCAACATTTATATCCGAAAGACGGATTGATAACCCATATCCATCCACTAAAGGAGGGTTTTAGCATGGACTATGCGGAAATGTCAGATAAACTCGTAAACCTGTTGGGACTGAAAGGAAAACCGATAGCAGTCTCACTCATAAAGAGGGAAGAAGACATCCCTGAAGACTTATCAGAGATCGGGCCGCCGCGGCGGTACTGTCAGATGCTTCAGGATGCCAGATTCGAAGATACCGTGAGCCTTGCGAAAGCAGGCACGCACGCATGTAAGGGCGGTGCGACAGCCATCGGGCTGATTGAGTACGGGCCAAACCTCAAAACAGGCGCGCTATATCACTATAAGTTGAATAAGGAAGTCTCGCTCGGCGTTGCCAAGCGCGTGATTGATCAGATGCCGAGACCCGCGCCCGGATCGACGGTCGCCACCATCGTTGCGCCGCTTGACAGGGCGCCGACCGATCCTGACGGCGCAAGACCTGACGTGATCGTGATCATGGCTGGCGTGCTTGCGGCAAGGCGGATCGTTCAGGCGATGATCTACAGGCACGGCGGACGGTTTAATGCGAACTTCGCGGGCATACAATCGACATGCTCGGATGCCACAGCCTATCCGTACATATCAGGCAATATCAACGTCTCAATCGGGTGCGATGGCGCAGCCAAGAATGCAGGACTCGCAGATGATGAACTCGTGGTCGGAATACCTGCGGAACTGCTCGAGGAGATCACAGAGACGCTGAGCGAATGTGCGCCAGGATGGGATGACTGGCAGAAGGGACATATCAGTTACGTCAGAAAGGATATCTGAAGCAAAGAATGAATCGGTGAAGGGAAAACCTCCCTTCATTCGTATTTTTTTGGAAATCGGCGGGTAACCGAATGGCTGCGGATGTTTTTGGGGTTTTGACGTTGAGATTCAAAACGAAGAATTCAAACGTGGGTCCTGACCGTATCATATTGCAAACCATTATTAACATCTCTCCCGAAATAGCATAACCATGCCCGGGAAAACGTTGATGTGGGATCAAACGCTGTTTAGGCGGGGTGAAATCTTTGAATTCGACCACATTCCTGAGCATTTCGCACACCGGGATTCGCAACTAAGATCGCTCATGTTCGGGGTGCGCCCCGCGATGCAGGGAATGCGCCCGCTCGATCTGATGTGCGTGGGTCCGCCTGGCACCGGAAAGACCACGGCGGTGAAGAAGGTGTTTGAGGAACTGGGCGAACATGCGCCGGGCGTGATCACTGTGCATATCAACTGTCAGGCAAACCAGACCAGATATACGATATTTTCAAGCATCTTCCACAAGCTGATCGGGCATGCGCCACCTTCATCAGGGGTTTCGTTCAGAAAAATCATTGATGAGATCGTAAAATACCTTATTCAGAATGAAAAGATTCTGATCGTAGCACTCGACGATATAAATTATTTGTTCCACGAAAAAGAGGCGGATAATGTACTTTACTCGCTATTGCGCGCTCATGAAACCCACCCTGGGACAAAGATCAGCGTGATCGCGATTTTGAGCGATGATCGCATGAATTATGTCTTCGATCCGAAGGTCGGCTCGATCTTCCTGCCCGAAGAGATCCTGTTCCCGGTATACGCATGGGGTGAGCTGAAAAGTATCCTGCATGATCGTGCAAGGCTTGGATTCTACGATGGAGTGATTTCAGATGATGTACTCGACGTTATCGCCGATTACACGTCGGAAGCTGGCGATATCAGGGTGGGAATCGATCTTCTCAAGCGATCGGGTCTTGGCGCCGAGCAAAGAGCGAGCATGACTATTTCGATAGAAGATGTGCGCTTCGCGTACCAGAGATCACGGATGCTGCACCTTTCACGAATGATATCGTCGTTGAGCGAGGGGGAGCGTGCGATTCTTGCGATTCTTGCAAAAAAAGGCGCATCAACATCCGGTGATGTGTATGCAGCCTTCCACGAATCGATGGGGCTTGGATACACAAGATTTCACACGATGTTAAGCAAACTCGTGTCACTGCGACTGATCGACGCTGATCTCATGACCACTGGCATGCACGGCAGAAGCCGCATGATCAAACTGCGTTATGACGCAGATGACGTGCTTAAGTGCTGTGCGTTGACCCCGCATCTGTCACACAGCACAATTGCCAATCGGCAGGGATAAAATGCGCCCGTTGCGGCGTCGGGCACCAAACATTCCGGATTTCCGAATCAAACTTCACTTTCACCCCGCTCATGCTAAATGATTAATACACCTCAGAAGACAGGTTGATCGATGACCATGAACGAAATGTCCATAGAAGAACTTCCGGGGATCGGTCCTGCAACCGCTGAGAAACTGAAAGATGCCGGATTCAATTCGATCGAGGCGATTGCGGTTGCATCGCCATCCGAACTTGCAAACACCGCCGAAATCGGGGAGTCAACGGCTGTCAAGATCATTGCTGCGGCACGCAGATCTGCTGATATCGGGGGATTTGAGACCGGAGATGCCATCCTTGAGCGGCGGAAGAGTGTTGGCAGGATCAGC
Source organism: Methanosarcinales archaeon (assembly GCA_030672345.1). Taxonomy (GTDB): domain Archaea; phylum Halobacteriota; class Methanosarcinia; order Methanosarcinales; family Methanogasteraceae; genus Methanogaster_D. The sequence goes on from DAOVGO010000173.1 coordinate 5,224, forward strand.
CTCGGATGCGCAGAGGTTGACCAGATGATGGGCGGGGGATTTGAAACCCAGGCGATCACCGAGGTGTATGGTGAATTTGGATGCGGAAAAACCCAGATAGCACATCAACTTGCAGCAAACGTTCAGTTGCCGGTCGATAAGGGCGGGTTGGATGGATCCGCGATCCTGATCGACACAGAGAACACCTTTCGACCGGATCGGATCACACAGATGGTGAACGGTCTGTCAAAGCGATATGACGATGACTTTGATCCGGAGGAATTTCTCAAGAACATACATGTTGCCCGCGCATACAATTCGAATCACCAGATGCTCCTCGTTGAAAGCGCCTCCGAGCTTGCAGATTCGCTCAAAGACACCGAAAAGCCTGTACGCTTACTCGTCGTGGATTCGCTGACCGCGCATTTCCGAGCGGAATATGTTGGGAGGGGCACGCTCTCTGACCGGCAGCAGAAACTGAACAAGCATCTGCATAACATCATGCGGTTTGGCGATCTGAACAATGCCGCAGTCTTTATAACCAATCAAGTGATGTCAAAGCCGGATGCATTCTTTGGCGACCCGACAAAGCCGATCGGCGGGCACATTCTGGGGCACACCTCGACATTTCGGATATACCTGCGAAAATCAAAGGGTGAAAAGCGTGTCGCAAAATTGGTCGACTCGCCCAATCTGCCTGATGGCGAGGCATTGTTCACGGTGACGTATGATGGGCTTTTTGGGGACGAATGAGTGAAATCGTGTAACTACTCAGCCATACGACTACCCCACATAATCAATTGAAGGAATATATGGACCCCTTTTGAGTGCGTCATGAATCGCATCAAGGACACGACACCCGTTCTTCCGCGCGGAAGTGGTTCTGAAGATAGAGGAGATGGAGAGTGTGCAGCTGAAGGATTACCTTGAAATGGATCAGCGTGATGCGGCAAGCCAGATGAACGTCTCGCAGCCGACCTTTCACAGAATCAATTACCGAAGCAAGAAGTAAGATTGCTTATGCTCTGGTCTGCGGCAGACCGATACGGATACATGGAGGTACCTACAGGATGGCGACGACATCAGCAAGAAAGTTCAAGTGCTACGACTGCCAACACGAATGGGAGGAAGCGCATGACACAGGGCGACCGCAGAACTGCCAGAAATGCAGGAGCGCAAATTTGCACCGGGCAGAGGATGATCGCGGCTATGCCAGAGGCGGCATGGGTAGACACGGATGCTAAAATGGCGCTATGATAACATAGGTGAGAACGATGAACGAAGGAAGTAATGCAGGACCTGATATGGAACAGGATGAACGCCTGAAAGAGCGGATGGCGAACGTAAAGCACAAAATACTGGTTATGAGCGGGAAGGGCGGCGTTGGCAAGACCACCGTGGCTATCAATCTTGCACTCACCCTTGCAACGAAAGGATACGAGGTAGGAGTCATGGATGCCGATATACACGGACCAAACGTCCCTAAAATGCTTGGAATCGAGGACTCGCATCCCGATGTCTCGGAAGATGGTATATCACCTGTCTTTGTGCCCCCGCGACTGAAGGTCATGTCGCTGGCATTCATGCTCGAGAGCAAGGATACTCCGATCGTATGGAGGGGACCGCTCAAGATGGGTGCGATCAAACAATTTCTTTCGGACGTGTTCTGGGGCGATCTGGATTATCTAATCGTCGATCTCCCTCCGGGAACCGGTGATGAGCCGTTAAGCGCCGCCCAGTTGATTCCTGACATCGATGGAGCGATCATCGTCACCACACCGCAGGATGTGGCTTTACTGGATTCGAGAAAGTCAGTGAGCTTTGCAAGAGCACTTGGTATGCCGGTAATCGGGATCATAGAGAATATGAGCGGATTTAAGTGCCCGAACTGCGGTGAAATGATCGATCTGTTCAAGATCGGTGGCGGTGAGCGTTCTGCCGCCGATATGGGCGTACCGTTTCTTGGCAGGATACCGATCGAGGCAATGATCGTTGAATCAGGTGATAGTGGCATACCGTTCGTGCTTGAGCACAAATCAGATGCTGCAGACGCTTTTGAGGCGATTGTTGATCAGGTAGAAAAAATCATAAATGAGGAATAGTATCATGAAGATATGTGTGACTTCAACCGGATCCGGGCTGGATTCGCCCGTCGATACGAGATTCGGGCGATGTTCATATTTCGTGATCGTTGATCCGGAAACAATGGAATATGCGGCAGTACCAAACCAGAGCGCAGGCGCTTCTGCCGGAGCAGGGACACAGGCGGCGCAGACCGTCGCTGCGAAGGGCGCCGGTGTGGTGGTCACCGGACACGTTGGACCAAACGCTATCCAGACGCTTGAGGCTGCCGGCATCCGGATCATGACTGGTGCAAGCGGCACGGTCAGCGACGCTATCGAGCAGTACAGGGATGGCAAATTGGATTCCGGAACGGCTGGATCGGGCGCGGGGACTGTCAGTGGTGCCAGTACTGGTGGCGCTGGTGCTGGCAGAGGCATGAGGGTGCAGGCAGCACCAGGACCAGAGAACTGACGAGATGAAATACCGGATCGATGAATCGCTGTGCGTCGGATGCGGCTTGTGCGTCAATGTATGCTCGGTAAGAGCGATAACCTTTGGCAGATACGGCGAAAGTTGACATTGATCGATGCACTGGCTGTGGTGCATGTGCTGGCGTATGCAAGAAAGGGGCGATCATCGAGGTGCCGGCTGAAACTGAAACAGTACATGATGGCGCGGCGGCAGGCGCGGTCGTGTCAGGAGTTACGGCTGCCATAGGAGCCATCAGCGACGCTATTAAGCAGTATGGAATCCGCAGTTCCAGAGTCGCCGGCTCCCGCCGGAAAGGGGATAGTATGGGGCGCGGCGGCGGACGCAAAGGCAGTCGTGGTGGACGCGGAATAAAGAAACAGGGCAGACGAAAATGACCGCGATGTGGACGGGGCGAATCAGACAGATCAATCAAAGATGATCCGGACCGGTTTGATCGAATTTACCGAATCAGAAAGATTTTTCTTCTGATCTTCGAGTTCTTTACCGCGCATCTCCAGTTCTCCTCCCAAATTTTCGATCTCCTGCTCAATCCGCGTGATCCTTTCGTTATTTGCGGCGAGTTCCCGCTCCAGCGTGGTTTTTGTTTCTGATATGGTCAGACCGGAGATCTGATCCTCGATCTCCCTGATCTGAGAACCAATGGTTCGGTGCGCTTCTTTCTTTGAGGGAAAGGAATCCATTACCTGTTTTATCTGACCCATGGCTTTGTCACGCTTCTTATCCTTGAGCCCGAGGACGTCGTTCTCGAGTAAATTGCACACACCGGTCATAAAATCGCTGACGTCTGCTGCATCCATCTCAATCGGGTTCTTGAGGCACATATCAAGCGATTCCTTCTGTTTTGCAGAAAGCGTGTGTCTTCCACTTGCATCCTGCTTTTTCATCCGTTTAAAGGCTTTGTTAAGCGGCATGAACAGCTCCATGACGCTGGTTTCGATATCATCCCTCTCATCACAAGCCCGTCTTAATCCGGTCTCGAATTCGACAAAGGAACTCCACTCAGCGCTGTCTGAGAGCTGTTCCAGCCGGGCGGCACAGTCATCGCTTTTATGCTTGAAATCGTTCAATTCTGACCGAGCGTTCCCGATTCTTGAATTGTGCTCGGTGATATCATCCCGTATATCTTTTATACTCTGTATGGTTCCTGAAATCTCGCCGAAAGTCCCTATCTGGTCTTCCTTTCCATCGATCAGAAGTTTGAGTTTGGTAAGTAACTTTTTCACGTCCCTGACATCGGAAATTACCTCTCCAACCTCCTTTGGGAAGAGATATCTGGAAGAATGGTGGCTTTTCACTGATTTTTCGAGTGTAGTTTCGAGATTAGTGTCAACGGTCGCGTGAAATTCCCTGATAGCCGAATAATCCATCGCTGGAGTGTTGATCTTGTCGATCAGCACGTTGATCTGCCTGATTATGTTATCGCGAGCTGCAAGCCCCACTTTCAGCACACGGGGCGGCATCTCTGGAGGCTCTGCGGTCTCGAACACGCCGATATCGCGCACCAGTTGCTCTTTTGTTTCTTCGAGCTCTGCAAATATCCGGGCAGCGGATTTGAAGAAATCATCGAGATCCGCTTTCAATTCACCCGCAACCCAATCTTCAAGTTCGCAAAAGGCGATCTCGGGAGTCTCCTGCCGGGTTTCTTTTCCAATGATCTTGTTTAGCCATTTCAATGCCATCAACCGATCCGGTATGGTGTTATGGTGTATCGGTGTATCATATCCGACAGTATTACATTATGCAGTCTTGATCTTGATATACCCTTCCAATCAGGAAAGCTTTTTACTGCCGTAAACCCTCATCGTTTCATGGCAAACCTTTTCGGCATAAAACTCCGTGAGATACTGCAGATTGTGATCATCGTCATCGTGGTCATGCTGGTCTATAAATTTTTGCTGATCGTGTTTGGGATGGCGCGGGTAATAATATTTGTAATAATAGTATACATCATTTACAAGATTGTTAAGGCAATTCTGTGACAACATCTTTATATGATCTCATCGCCATGGTGGATTTATGGGATTATTCACACGCATGGAACTTATGGTGAAATCCAAGGCAAATAAGCTCCTCGATCGCCATGAAGACCCGCGGGAGATACTCGATTACTCTTACCAGAAACAACTGGAGCTTCTTCAGCAGGTAAAGCGCAGCGTAGCCACGGTTGTCACAGCCAAGAAACGGCTTGAACTCCAGAAAGCAAAACTTGAGCAGAACACTCAAAAACTCGATAGGCAGGCAAAGGATGCCGTCAATGCTGGCAGGGACGATCTCGCACGTCTTGCGCTCGAACGGAAGAAGTCCAATACGATTGAGATCGAAAGTCTCATTATGCAGATCAATGAGCAGGATCTGGAACAGCAAAAACTCATTGAGACGGAAAGGAAACTTTCAGCGAAGATAGTGGCATTCAGAACGAAGAAAGAGACGATAAAGGCGCAGTACACCGCTGCCGAAGCGCAGGTGAAGGTGAAAGAGGCGGTCACCGGGATATCTGAGGAGATGGCTGATGTCGGGTTTGCTATCCAGCGGGCTGAGGATAAGACCGAGACTATGCGTGCAAAATCGGCTGCGCTTGACGAAATGGTCGAACTCGGCGCTCTCGATGAGATCGGAGGGGAAGACGAGATCGAGCGGGAACTTCGCAGGATGCAGACCACCGCCGGCGTGGGTGATGATCTTGCGAGATTGAAGGAGGAGATGGGAAGATGATCATAAGAATCATGACCGAGGGTCAGTACAGGGTGAGCGATGATTTGCTGGACGAATTAAACGAGCTCGACAACGAAATCGTGCGATTGCTCGAATCTGGCGATGAAACGAAGTTCAGAGACGTGCTTCGGGCATTTACGTCGGAGATTCGGGAGAAGGGAACACCTCTTGATCCGGATATCATTATGGAATCGGATCTGATCGTTCCGCCGGATGATCTCACGCTTTCAGAAGCGGCACGGATATTCAGCGGTGAGGGGCTCATACCGGATTGAAATGGACCGATTTGGAATGAAATGTGGGAATACCCCCCGTAAGCAGATATTTGCGTCGCTTTGTATAGCATTCGTCTGCGGAGTGATCATTCAGCTCGTTCAGATAACAGTCTTCAATACTGCGGGCATTGACCGAATTTTAGGGAATTTGATGTCAATTTCACTGCTTATTATTCCCATACACATCGC